>JAFLSL010000150.1 GCA_022510985.1 Ruminococcus sp.
ACAATAAAGCAAGCAGCATAATACATAACTCTCCTATTTTAATAACAGTCTATAATATTGTATCATATAAGACAAAAAATAACAAGTATGTAAAATTTTTAAAAAAGCTATTGCATTTTTCGTCAATATCATTTATAATACAGTAGTTAGTTATGTAATTTGGTAATTTTTATAAGGAGGTGCAGACACATGGCAAAATGTGATTACTGCGGCAAGGGTGTAACTTTTGGTATTAAAGTTTCTCATTCACACAGACGTTCAAACAGAACTTGGAAGCCGAACGTTCAGCGAGTAAAGGCTATTGTTGACGGCTCTCCGAAGCACGTTTACGCTTGCACAAGATGCTTACGTTCAGGCAAGGTTGAGCGAGCTATCTAATTTAATTAACCGCAAAAATGTGGCTCTGTCTTTCGACAGAGCCTTTTTGTTTTTATTAAGCTTTTTTAAATGTAAATCCGTTATCCTTAGCGTATTTATAAGCGGCTGTATTTTTTTCGCCCTTAATTACTAAGCTATAGTTTTTATCATACTCGCCGTCGTACTCGTTAACATAGCCTAAAGCCTTAGCATCGATCGATTTAACCGTTTTCGGAATAGTAATTGTGTTCAGGTTAGGGCAGTCTGTAAAATCTTTTTTGTAAATTTTCTTAGCATTTTTATAAAAATAAACCTTGCTGAGATTTTTACAATTCGAGAATGTATAGCCTTTGCTGCTTTTTAATTCGGGATATTTAAGGTTTTTAAGTGATGAACAGTCTGCAAAAACCATAGAGCCGAGTGTCAGCTTGCTGTTGCCTTTAAACGAAAGAGTTTTAATGCTGTTGCAATTGCGAAACGCGTAGCTTGAGATTTTTGTCACGCTTGTGGGGACATTAACGGTTTCAAGCTTTTCGCAATTCATAAAAGCGAGGTCGCCGATTTTTTTAAGTGTTGAAGGAAGTCCGGCTTTCTTAATTGCACTTTCGTAAAACGCACGTTTTTCAATTGTTGTAAGCCCTTTGCTGAGTTTTACCGACTTTAGCTTATAATTTCTGTAAAATGCTCTGGCTGAAATTTTGGTAACGGTTTTCGGAGTTGTAAACTTTTTAGCTGTTTTTCCGCTCGGATATGTTATAAGGTTCGTTTTCTTTTTATTATAGAGAACACCGCTTTTGCTCGAGTAATTTTTATTCTTCTTATCAACAGTTATCGATTTTAGCTTAGTATTATTAGAAAAAGCGTATTTGCCGATTGTCTTAACATTTTTTCTGATTAAAACGCTTTCAAGTCCCGAATTTTCAAATGCCTCTTCCCCGATTTTCGTTATTTTGCTGTGAATTGAAATTTGAGAAAGAGAAGTATCTTTTTCAAAAACTGATTTCGGAAGAACAGTAATATTTTTGCTGAGCCTTACACTTTTTAATGATTCACAGTTATAAAATGCACATGCCCCTAAAATCCTTACAGAATCCGGCATACTAATTCTTTCGAGAGAATCACAATTTGCAAAAGAGTTAACGCCTATATAATTTATCTTCTCAGGAATGTTAATGCTTTTAAGACTTGTGCAGAAAAAGAATACTCTGTCCTCGACGCTTTGGATTTTTGAGGGAAGTGTAATATCGACAAGGCTTTCGCAAAAGCTGAAAGCATCGCTTCTGATTGTGGTAACACTTTCGGGAATTTCAACTTTTTTAAGAGACTCACAGTACGAAAAAGCGTCCGAACCGATTGAGGTAACACTCTCCGGAATAGCTACGCTCTCAACGGTTTTATTAAATGCAAAGCTAAGCGAACCAATTGTGCTGACTTTGTGTCCGTCAATTTTCCCGGGGATTGTAACATTCGTATCTTTTCCCTTGTAGTCCGTAATAACAATTGTGCCGTTTGCTAGCACGTCGTATTCAAAATCATTCAGCTCAGTCGCACCCGCAGAAAGCGGTAATGCTGTAAATATGCTGATGATTACAACTGCTGAAATCAGTAAAGATAATATTTTTTTCATAATAGTTTACCTCCAAATTTATTTAACCTTAACTTTAAGCTTTAATAATTTTCCGTTAACCTTGATTTTAAGGGTTGTACTTCCTTTTTTCAAACCTTTCACCTTAAGTTTATAAGTATCTTTCTTTGAGGTGATTTTAGCAATTTTCGTATTCTTATATACATTGTTTACGCTATATGCTTTGCCCACAGTTTCCAACTCTACGGTTTTACCCTTTTTAACCGATACAGTTTTTACACTAAGGCTCGGATCGATGAAAACGGTCATTTTTCGTGAGTATTTTGAGCCGTCTGCCAGAGTTGCTTTCAAAGTTACCGTGCCCTTTTTGAGTGCAGTTACTTTTCCTGAATCAGTCACTTTAACAACCTTCGGATTAGAAGACGTCCAATTTATCGGAGATTTTCCGTCAACCTTTATTTTAAAGGACACTCCGGGATAAAACTTTATATCCTTTTTCTGAGTTGATTTTGTAAGATAGTTGCAAGGTATTCCGTAATCCTTACTTGCAGTATAGAGAGCCTCGTGATCACTTTCATATTTTTTGAATGTGTTTTTGCTGGTTATATTAAGCTTAAAATCTTTTTGCCTAACTTTTTTGGGAATACCTTCTGTTTCTGCATAAGGACCATATTTAAATTTCCAGCCGCAGGAATACTTTGCAAATAAAGTATTCTCGTTTACACTGAGGCTTTTGAGTTTCGGACAGTGAAAAAACGCGTAATTCTCAATAGATGATACTCCGTCTAAATGATTAACGCTTTCAAGGCTTGTGCATAACTCAAACGCAAACATAGGTATTGTGTCAAGACCTTCGTTAATTGTAACCTTTTTCAGACTTCTGCAATCATAAAAAGCACCTTTACCGAGGCTACGCAGAGTTCCAGGAAGTGTTACGCTTTTCAGCTTTCCGCAGTATTCAAATGCTCGGTCTCCGATTCGAGAAACTCCCGACGGAATAACAATATCCTCTAATCTTGAACCCTCCGGCCATTCCTCTCCGTCATCATGATAAAACGCGTAACCATCAATTTCGGATACAGTATCGGGAATAATAACCTTTTCTGCCGGAACATCATTTTCTCTGAACAGCCCGCCTCCCAGATACTTAACTGTATAGCCGTCTATTGTACTAGGGATAGAGTATGTTCCGCCGATATACTCGCTTGATAGATACTCAGTTAGCTCGGCATACTTTCCGTCGTAAACCTTGTACTCGTAATCTCCGCTCTTTCTCGTAATAACACCGAGTGCCGAAACGTCCATTACCGCCGATGTGATAATACTAATGATAAATAAAGTCGATAATAACAAAGATGCATATTTTTTCATAATTCAAAACCTCCTAAATTTTATGAATTTTCATCTTTCACTATATTAGTGTCGGTTTTGGCGAAAAAAGTTTCAAGTTTTTTTATATTTCCTGAGATTTTCAAAAAATTTTTTTGAAAAGTATAATTAAAAAAGCCAAACGTTATAGGTAATCTATAACGTTTGGCTTTAAAAGTTTATCGAATAAAACTAATATAAATCAAAATCTTTTGTTCCCCATAACCAAAAGTACGAGAAGCCCGATATCAGAGAGGCTTCTAAAAAGGCTACAAGAGACATATTAAGCTCTTTTATCTCTCCGATACCTTCTTCACTATAATATATATTCATCGCAGACCCATCACAATTTAAATAAAAATAATCTTCATTATAAGTGGCAAAATGCAAGAACTTATTATCAGTTATTTCTTCATCATTAAGTGTTATTACATCCTGTATAGAAAAAATAACATCATCAGA
>JAFLSL010000151.1 GCA_022510985.1 Ruminococcus sp.
CTGCATAGTTACACCATAGAGAACATCAGCTTCTTCCATTGTGCCGCGTCTGTGTGTAATTAATATAAACTGTGTTTTACCGGTTAGATTACGAACATATTGTGCAAATCTGTCAACATTAACCTCGTCCAATGCTGCCTCAATCTCGTCCATCACACAGAAGGGAGCAGGTCTTACCTTCATAATCGCAAAGTAAAGAGCAATAGCTACAAGTGCTTTCTCGCCGCCCGAAAGAGCATCAAGGTGAACAACAATTTTTCCGGGAGGATGAACAATAATATCAATTCCACTTGTAAGAATATCCTCAGGGTCAGTAAGTGCAAGCGATGCAGTACCGCCGCCAAAAAGCTCTTTGAAAGTGAACGTAAAGTTTCGGTTGATTTCTTCGAAACTCTTTATGAACTCCTCTTGCATTTGCTTTGTGAGTTGTTTTATAAGCTGTTCGATTTCTTTTTTTGATTTTTCAACATCTTCGACCTGAACACTGATAAATTCATATCTATCTGAAACTTCTTTGTACTCTTCAATAGCACCGACATTGACAGTTCCGAGTGAACGAATTTTTGATTTAAGTTCATTAAGTCTTGCTCTCGCTGTTGAAATATTTTCAAGTTCTACGGCTGTTTCCTGAGCCTCTTTCTTTGTTAGTTGATATTCTTCCCATAGCTTTGAGATAATATTATCATACTCTTTTTGAAGATTTATACGTCTTTCTTCAAGCCTTGCAAGCTCCTGACCGGAGGTTTCACGCTCGGATAGCTTTTCTCTTTCTAATGTTCTAAGCTCGCCTGAACGCTTCTCAAGGTCAGATTTTTTATTATTTATATTCTCAATATCTCTATTAAGAGAGTTAACGTTATTATTGAGCTTTTCAATATCATTTTTTAGCGAAGAAATTTTCTTTTCAGTTTCAACTATAAGATTTTTATAGTTTTCAATTTCGTTTAAAATTTCTGCTTTTCTGGAATCTCTTCCTTCTTCCGTTGAAACCGCATATGAAATTTCGGAGTTCAATGAGTCAATATCCTTTTTCGCTGCAACAATTTCAAGTCTAATATTTTGGAGTTCTTCGCTCATTTTTTCACGTTGTTCGGTAAGCTTTGAACGACTACCCGTAATTTCTTCAATCTTGGTTTCGTAGTCGGAAATTAAATTGCTGATTTCATCAAGCTGTTCTTTGGCTTTTTTCTCCTCAATCTTATACTGAGCAATTCTTTCTTTACAGGTTTTAATCTCGTTTTCCATTTCCTCTATAGCTTGCTTTTGTGAATTTAAATCATTCTCACAAGCTTTAGCCTCGGTAAGAATACGAATCTGTTCTTGCTTTGAATTCGACAAATCAGCTCTTGTTGCTAATATCTCTCCCTCAATTGCCGCATAATCGGAAACTGCCTTTTCAAGAAGCTTTGCGGATTCCTCAGCTTTTTTACTTAAATCATCAGCAATCTTCTTGTGCTTAGCAATTTCACTGGCTCTTGAAAGAAGTCCGGACTTTTTGCCGAGAGAGCCACCTGTTAACGAACCGCCTGCGTTAACAACTTGTCCGTCAAGAGTTACGACCTTAAATCGATAGCCATATTTTTTTGCGATAACAGTTGCACTGTTTAAATCCTCGGCTATAACAATTCTTCCTAGAAGAGATTTTAAAATATTGTTAAACTCCGAGTTGCAGTTACATAAATCAGAGGCTATACCAATAAATCCATAAAAATCGTCAAGACCTTTTTCATTAAGCTCCTTTGGCTTTATCGTATTCATCGGAAGAAATGTTGCTCTTCCGCCGTCACGCTTTTTAAGAAAAGAGATTGCTGCTTTTGCATCCTGTTCAGTAGCTGTAACAATATTCTGCATTGCAGCACCAAGAGCAATTTCTATCGCAACAGTATACTCAGACGGAACTTCAATAATTCTTGAAACAGGGCCTTTTATTCCCTTTAATTGACCGTTCTTTGAAGCCTTTACAATGTTTTTAACAGAATAGGAAAAACCTTCAAGATTTCTCTCTAAATCCTCTAAAAGCTTAACACGTCTGAGTGCCTCTTGGGCATCCAAGTTAAGATTATCTGCTTGCAATTTTAATTCATCACGCTTTTTTTCACGTGACTGAAGTTTAATTTCAAGACCTTTTACAGAATTTTCTAAGGATTTAACCTCATCATCAATTTTTTCAATTTTATTTTTATAATCTTTTGAAATTTCCAGAGTAGTTTCATACTGCTCATTTCTCTGTGAGATTGAATTAAGGTTGCTTTCAATTCGAGATTGAAGCTCAGTTACTGATGTAACGCTTGTCATTTGGCTTACACGTGCGTCTGCTGATTGTGCCGTTAAGGCGGCAAGTTTACCGCTAAGCTCCTGAATTTTATCACCGCTTCTGCTCGAGTTTGTATTTATTACATTTAGTTTATCTGAAGTTTCGTTATACTCCTCTTGTTTATCTGCAATTAATTTCTCGAGCTCAGTGATTTTAGATTTTTTATCCTCAATGCTGTTTATAGCATCCTGAGCATCTATATCGACTTTTTTTATCTCTTCATAAAGTCGATTAATGTTCTCCTGATTATGTAAAATATCATTCTCACATACAGAAACAGAAGATTTTTTTGAGCTGATTTCTGCTATATCGTTGTTGATTTTTCCTCTGATTTCTTCTATTTCGGATGAAAATTGACCGTTTTTGAGGTAAATCTGTTCGGTTTCTGCTTGGATATCTTCGAGGACCTCTCCTGCTTGCGTGTGCTGAAGTCTGGACATTTCAATTTTATCCTCTTCTTCTTTAATAACTCTGTTGCTGTTATTAAGCGTATTTACCCAAAGAGCGATTTCGATATCCTTTTTCTCTTCTGAAAACTCAAGAAATTTTTCTGCTTTTTCGCTCTGTTTTTTTAGCGGACCTACACGCTCTTCTAAATCAGTAACAATATCTCTCAGACGCAGTAGATTATCCTCGGTGTGCTTAAGCTTGCGTTCAGATTCGATCTTTTTATATCTATAGCGTGAGATTCCGGCTGCCTCTTCAAAGATTTCTCTTCTGTCCTCGTTTTTTGATGAAACAATGCTGTCAATCTTACCCTGACCAATCATCGAATAGCCGTCACGACCTAAACCGGTATCCATAAACAGCTCGTTAATGTCTTTCAGACGCACTTGTGCTCCGTTTATAAGATACTCGCTTTCACCGCTACGGAAATATCTTCTTGTTACCGCAACATCATCGCCGTCATAAGGAAGAAATCTGTCTTTGTTGGCAATATTAAGAGTAACTTCCGCATATCCTAAAGCCTTTCTGTCGTCAGTTCCGTTAAATACAACGTCTTCCATCCTAGAACAACGCAAACTTTTAGGCGACTGCTCGCCGAGAACCCAGCGTATAGCGTCGCTTATGTTACTTTTACCCGAACCATTAGGACCTACAACAGAGGTCATTCCTGTATCAAAGGTTAATTTAGTTTTATCCGGAAATGTTTTAAAGCCTTGAATTTCAAGGGATTTTAACAGCATCTCATCACCTTGTTTAATTTATTTTAATTTCGTATTTATCTAAACTTTTATCTGTTTTAAATTTAATATTATAGCCAAAAGAATTAAGTTCTTTTAGATTACATTTGTTCTGACCGACTGCCTTTGATAAGGATTTCGGATTTACAAAAACAGTCTTAGTTTTATCTATTAAAATATTTGATTTGTTTAATTTATTAATAATATTATCCAAAAAAATTTTACCTTCGCAAAGCTCCTTGAATGCGGGATGATAATTCTTTGCA
>JAFLSL010000152.1 GCA_022510985.1 Ruminococcus sp.
CTTGTTTTCGACATATACGATAGAAAAAAATCCGGTGATTACTACAAAAGTTGAAATAGGCTTCAGATTATTTATAACGAGGATTTTAATTATATAGTCAAATATAACAATCAAAGCTGATAAAACTAAAACAATATACGGCATATAACACCTCTTAATAACGTTAGTAGATGGGTTTTAAAATAATAAAATCGGTGTAGAATTAACTACACCGACTTTTTATTATTCAAAAAATTTACAGCATTTGTCGCAAAGTGTCGGGTGAGTTTGATTTAGTCCGACAGTTCTGCTGATGCTCCAACATCTTTCGCACTTTTCACCCTCTGCTTTTTCAACAGAAATTTCAAGCTCGCCTGTTCCCTCTTTTACTTCAACTTCAGAAACAATAAGAGCAGGTTTAATTTCGTCATAAACCTTATTTAAGAACTCAAGATAATCTCCCGAAGCAGTCAGTGTAACCTTTGCCTCAAGTGAGCCTTTAATCTCTTTGCTCTTAACCAGAATTTCAATTTCCTTCTTAACGCTGTCTCTAAGCTCGTGGATTTTGCTCCACATTTCCATAAAGTCATCATCAACGTTAACCTCAGTAACGGACGGCATATCGTTAAAGAGAACATTTTCGGTATTGTCAGACGATTTATGAGGCATAAAGTTCCAAATCTCGTCAGATGTGTATGCTAAAATCGGTGCTAACATTCTTGTCATAGCGTCAAGTATAAGATAAATTGCACTTTGAGCAGATCTTCTGGAAAGACTGTCTTGCTTTTCGGTATAAAGTCTATCTTTGAGAACATCGAGATAGAAGTTAGACATATCAACAACGCAGAAATTATGGATACTATGATATACCTGATGAAATTCAAATTTATCATAAGCGTTATTAACTTTTTCAACAAGAGTATTTAATGTTTTCAACGCCCATTTATCAATGGGAAGCATATCATTTGTATCGACCATATCAGTATCAGGGTTAAAGTCGCTGATATTACCGAGAATATATCTTGCTGTATTTCTGATTTTCCTGTACGATTCTGATGTCTGCTTTAAAATTTCTCTTGAAATATTAACGTCAGTCTGATAATCGCATGATGCAACCCAAAGTCTGAGTACATCAGCACCGTACTGGTCGATAACTTCTTGCGGACTAATACCGTTTCCGAGCGATTTACTCATCTTGCGTCTTTCCATATCAAGAATCATTCCGTGTGTCAAAACGGTCTTATATGGAGCAACACCCTCTGTAGCAACAGAAGTTAAGAGTGAAGACTGGAACCAGCCTCTATACTGATCGTTGCCTTCTAAATACAAATCAGCAGGGAATTTAAGATAATTACGACGTTTAACAACGGAAGTATGTGAAGAACCGCTGTCGAACCATACGTCCATAATATCTTTTTCTTTTTCAAAGTTTGCACATCCGCATTCCGGACATTTTGTACTCTCGGGAAGAATTTCACTTGCATCCTTCTCAAACCAAGCGTTCGAGCCTTCCTTTTCAAATAAATCTGCTACAGCCATCATAGCTTCTTTATTTACATAAGGCTTATTACAGTCAGCACAGTAGAAAATCGGGATTGGAACGCCCCATTTACGTTGACGGGAAATACACCAGTCCTTGCGATCTCTTACCATCGAGGTAATTCTCTCTTTACCCCAAGCAGGAACCCATTCTACTGTATTTATTGCGTCAATAGCTTGATCTTTAAAATCATCTACAGAACAGAACCACTGATCAGTTGCTCTGAAAAGTATTGGGGATTTACATCTCCAGCAATGTGGATATTGGTGAATAATCTTTTTAAGTGCAAATAAAGAATTGTTTTCGTCAAGATATACGGCAATCTTTTTATTCGCCTCGTCAGTAGATAAACCTGAGAACTGTCCTGCCTCGTCAGTTAAAACACCGTTTGCGTCTACGGGACAAATAATAGGGATTTCAGGGTAGTTACGACAAACATTATAGTCGTCAACACCGTGACCGGGAGCAGTATGAACGCAACCTGTGCCGCTTTCAAGTGTAACGTGATCTCCGACGATGATAAGTGATTCTCTATCAAGGAACGGATGAGCTGTTTTCATATATTCAAGCTCAGAGCCATTAATTGTTGCAACAACCTCGTAATCGGAAATCTCGGCAACCTCTAATGCATTTTTATAAAGGTCTGTAGCCATAACATAGTATTCATCATTATGCTTAATAATCGAATACTCAAATCTCGGACCTACGCAAATTGCAACATTTGCGGGTAAAGTCCAGGTTGTAGTTGTCCAAATTATAAAGCTAACTTTTGATGGATCTATGCCTAAAGCCTCAAACTTACCTAAATCATCGGTAACCTTGAATTTAACGTAGATAGAATGACAGGGATCCTCAGCATATTCAATTTCCGCCTCGGCAAGAGCTGTCTTACATTCAGGACACCAATAAACAGGCTTTAATCCCTTATATATGTATCCCTTAGTAGCCATTTCGGCAAATACCTTAATCTGTTCAGCCTCAAACTCGTGCTTTAAAGTAATATATGGGTTATCCCACTCGCCGATTATGCCCAAACGCTTAAACTGTGTACGCTGGTCGTTAATATAACCTGTAACAAATTCCTCGCATAATTTTCTAAGCTCCAGCACTGAAATATCAGCAGAGCTGCCTATTCCTGCCTTTTGTCTTGCTTTAAGCTCAGTAGGAAGTCCATGAGTATCCCAACCGGGAACGAACGGAGATTTAAAACCTGCCATATTCTTATGACGTACAATAAAGTCTTTAAGAATTTTATTAAGGGCGTGTCCTAAATGGATATCACCATTCGCATACGGCGGTCCATCGTGCAATACATATAGAGGCTTTCCCTCATTATGCTCCATTAATTTGTTATAAACATCATTATCTTCCCATTTCTTTAAGGTAACAGGCTCACTCGTAGGTAAGCCTGCACGCATAGGAAATTCAGTTTTAGGAAGATTTAATGTCTTATTATAATCCTGAGACATTTTATCTACTCTCCAAATTTTAATTAATCAGCATCAACGTCGTAGTTTTCGCCGAATTTTAAATCATCAAATTTATCTTCTTTAATCTTGTTCACAAATTCAACATCCTGACTTTGAGCGGGTGTAGAACTTTCAATAACATCGTCTGTATTTTCCACTTCAACAGTTTCTTCAGCTTCGAGTGTTGTTTCCGAAGTTTCTTCCTCAACAGGAACCGTAGGATATTTTTTATCAAGCTCTTCCTGCTTTCTTAAAACTACAGCATCGGTCGGAAGATCGTTGAGTGATTTTAAGTGACTGTTATAAAGAGCCTCGAGTTCCTTTCTAAGCTCTGCGGAATCATTTTTAAGCTTTAAGTAAACTTCTTTCTGTTTAGCAGAAATAGCGTTAGCTTCCTTTAATGTGGACTGTGCCTTAGCCTCAGCATCAGCAACAATCTGTGCTGCCTTAGCCTGAGCTTCTTTGATAGAATTATCTGCAACTCTCTGAGAAGAAAGAAGAGCATTTCTAACAGTTTCTTCGTCAGCTCTGTACTGTTCAACTCTTGTTGCTAAAATATCCATCTTTCTTATTAAATCGGATTTCTCTTTTTTAAGCTGTTCAAAAGAAACAATAACCTCGTCGATAAATGCGTCAACATCTTCTCCGCGGTATCCTCTGCCTCTTCTGAATGAAATGTCTTTAATTTCATCAATAGTTAACATAGTTTACACTCCTATCTATAATGTTGAATATTAATTTTATTTCTGCCTTTTTTAGTTAAGCCAAAA
>JAFLSL010000153.1 GCA_022510985.1 Ruminococcus sp.
CATAGTTTGCGGTATATGTTATACTTTTTATATTATTCCCGCTGCATTTAACATCAAAGTTAAATAGTTTGCCGATACAATCAAGATTATTATATCCGGAATAAGGAACAAGATGATTATCGCCGTTTGAGGTATCAAACGGAACATCAGCATACGTTTCATCTGAGCTTGCGGGCAAAGTACCTGTTATAAGCTCAAAGCTATTATTACCGCTCAAAAGAGTTCTTATATTACTTGCAAACAAACCTAATGCAAAGGCTAATATCAGACATAGTACAGATAAAAAAATCTTTAATTTTTTGGATTTCATAGTTTTTCTCCTTTTTTAATGTAAAATGGCAAAAGTCCTCTGCATAAATTGCAGAGGACTTTTTGGAGCTTTAGCTTAAATCCCCAATTGATTCAAGTTAAAAGCTATATGGGAAAATAGATTTTGAGGGGGAATAAATCTATTTAGGGGTTATACGAGGGTAGCTGTAACTACCGGTTTAAAGGTTTTGTAGGAAGAATCCTTTTCGTCAAAATTAAGTTCAATTCTCTTAGTTGAAACGCTTCCGTCATCGAAGATTATTTTCATATCTACGTACACATTTCTGAAAATCATATCGTAGATTGAATGAAGGGTGTCAAATCTATTCTCACCTGTTTTATACTGCTTAAGCAGTCTTTCGGCTTCGGCGTTATAATTTGCATCAAAAAGGCAAACAAGGTTTACGGGATATCCATCGCCGGCATCATTTGCGATAAGAATAACCTCGTCGTCATAATCTACGGAAAAACTGTTGCATACTATACCCTGTTTATTAAGCGTCATTTTCTGTCTTGATGATATTTTAAAATCCTCAACACTTAAATAATCAATGCTGAAATATGAGTAGTTAGAAGTATAGGAAATTTCGCTTATATGCTTGCCTACGCAACATACTCCGAAGTTGATATCAACTTCTATCGAGCTGTCATTTATACTGTAATCATAGCAGCTTAGAGACTCAATTTTGATAGGCTGTGCGGTTTGTAATACACTGTTCTTTTCGGGAACGCCCTCTGCATTTGCCATAATGAAAAAGTCGTTATAAGATGAGAAAAAGTTAGGAATAGAATTTACACATAAGCCGATAAAAAACGCAAAGAGCAAAACGCCTGCAGCGGTAGAATATTTAATACGAAAACCTTTTTTTGTGTATTCTTTTTTTGTTTTTTCTTTTACTCTAAAGGTATAAGGAACGCTTTTTTTACAATAATTTGAGAGCATATTGTCAAGCTTTTCGTCGTTTATTTCATACTTTCTCATTATTAAGCCTCCTTCTTAAATTTGATTTAGCAAGGTTGAGTCTTGATTTTACTGTTCCGAGCGGAACATTTAACATCTCGGATATTTCGTTTAAAGAATAATCTTTAAAATAATAAAGAACAATAACAACCTTTTGCTTTTTTGGTAGAGTATTAATAGCTGTATGAAGTTCAAGATAATCCTCAGAATTATCAGGGCTACTGTCGGGGATGGAGTTTAAAAAATCGGTCTTATCCTCCTCAGTTTTAAAAAATACTCTTCGCTTATTATAAAACAGACGCAAACTGTCTTTATATGTATTAACACAAATTGAGTAAATCCATTTTTCAAAAGACTTTTCAGGATTGTAGCGGGTATAGTTTTTCATCGCCTTATACCATGTATCCTGAAACAAATCCTCTGCATCGGTAATATTGCCGCAAAGCGAAATACACAGGCGTGTTAAATCAGCACTGTATTCGGATATGTATTTTTCAAAGACCAAATTCAAACCCCATCACCCCCTATTAAGCTAAACATAGTTTAGCATACTCGAATTAAACCGTTCCTCTGCAATTCGGTTATCTTCGAATTGAAAGCTTTCACTATATATACGAACGAGAATCTTAAAAGGTTCGGTTTATTTTTAATTATTTTAAAAAAATGAGCCGTAGTAAAATACGGCTCTTAATCTTTAATATTTTCTGAAGATTTCAGCACTTGTGTTTACAATATGATCCACATATTCCCGTCCGCATTTGTCACGAATGAGGTTGATTGCGGCGGTATATTCGTCGGGATTGCCTCGGTTTAAAGAATGGCAATCAGTACCGACAATATCAATATATCCGCGTTTAATATACTTTAAAAGCCTTCTTTTCTGTGAAAAGCCTTTAAAAGCACCTACATTTGTCTGAATAATAATATCCTCGTTACACAAATCCTCGACAAGTCCCTCGTCAGCCATAAGATGCTCGTAGCGTTCAATATGAGTGAGGACAGGCTTTAGTCCGTAGTTTCCTTTAAGACGATAGAAAAATTCCATTGTCCTATCAGAAAACTGTGAGCTGAAAGGAAACTCACAAAGGATATATTCTGAATTTCCGTAGCAGATTTGGGATAAGTCTTTATTGTTAAAAAGATAGTCCGTTACATAAACCTCAGCACCGATACAGATATTTACATCGCTCGGAAGACTAGGAAGAAGTTTATTCATAGATTCCTGTCTGCGTGAGAGAAAACTCTGCATACTTTCCTCGTTAGTATAAAAATGAGGAGTAAGGCATATGTTGTTTACATTCTGCTTTTTAAGCTTGTCTATAAGCTTAAGACTTAACTCAACACTTTTTGAGCCGTCATCCATTTCAGGCAAAATATGGGAATGCATATCGTAAAAATTCATAGAAATCACCGCGTCAGATTATTAGAGATACTCACAAACCCTATCGCCCATTTCACTGCAGCTCACCTTGATTGTATCGTCGGAGAGAATATCGGGTGTGCGGTACTTTTTAAGTGTCTCGTTAACAGCGTTTTCAATAGCATCTGCTGCTTTGCTTTGGTTAAGAGAATAGCGGAGCATCATAGCTACAGAAAGGATTGTTGCGAGCGGATTGGCGATTCCCTGACCTGCAATGTCGGGAGCTGAGCCGTGAATAGGCTCGTAAAGTCCGAATTTACCTTCAGCTAAACTTGCGGATGCGAGCATACCTATTGAGCCTGCAATCATTGAAGCCTCGTCGGAAAGAATATCGCCGAATATATTTGAGGTTACGATAACATCAAATTGACGGGGATTACGAACGAGCTGCATAGCACAGTTGTCAACGTACATATGGTTAAGCTCAACCTCGGGATAGTCCTTTGAAACCTTTATAACGGTTTCTCTCCAAAGACGTGAAGATTCAAGAACATTCGCCTTATCAACGCTTGTAACTCTTTTATCTCTTTTCATAGCCATTTCAAAGGCTGTGCGTGCAATACGCTCAATCTCGGGAACGGAATACATTTCGGTATCCCAAGCGGCCTCGGCACCGTCTTCGGTAGTAGTTCTTCCGCGTTTACCGAAGTAAATTCCGCCTGTTAACTCACGAACAATAAGGATATCAAGCTGACCGCCGATAATCTCGTCTTTAATCGGGGAATCTCCCTGGAGGGGCTCAAAAATAACAGAAGGTCTTAAATTTGCGAAAAGTCCTAAAGCTCCGCGAATTCCGAGAAGTCCTGCCTCGGGGCGTTTATTTCCCGGAAGATTGTCCCACTTAGGACCGCCTACCGCACCTAAAAGTACGCTGTCGGAGGCTTTACATTTATCAATAGTTTCCTGCGGAAGAGGCTCGCCTGTTGCGTCAATTGCACAGCCGCCCATAAGAGCCTCGTCGTACTCAACGGTAAATCCGAATTTCTCAGATGTTTTATTTAAAACCTTAACCGCCTCGTCAACGATTTCGGGTCCGATTCCGTCACCCGTTAG
>JAFLSL010000154.1 GCA_022510985.1 Ruminococcus sp.
TCTTTTTTTGCAATTTCTCTTGCATAGTTTAGGCAAGCCGTTGCCAGTCCTCTTTTACGGTACTCTATGTCAGTAATAACATTTTCGATAAAAGCGTAAGGTTGCTGGTTATGTGTAAGATTAGGAATAATCACACATACACAAGAAGAAACAATTTTTCCGTCAACAAGGCAAACAATAATATGATGATTTTTATCATTAACAATATTATTCCATATTTCAGCAAGTTGAGCGTTATTGTTTGGTATCTCTGTTTCGTGAAGGTGGGTATATAAATTAAGAAGCTCGTTTAACTCGCTGTCTTTCACATCTCTTATCTGCATTAGTATCATCCTTTAATAAGCTTATATGTTTCAGATTTTAGCACAGAATAAATTACATATCAATAAAATTTAACATACTTTTAAAAGTATAATCAATAACATAACTGCATAAATTATTGTATAACCATATAAGGAGATGGGTTTATGGCAATTAGTTTAAATTGGAATAAAATTAAAACCTACATTATCTCTATACTTGTGCCTGTTGTACTCGGTGGAATTGTGGGATTTTTTATTTCGGGATTTATGGATTACGATGAACTTATACAGCCTGTTTTAGCACCGCCCGGGTGGCTGTTCCCCGTTGCCTGGACAATACTTTATATTCTTATGGGCGTATCATATGGAATTCTAAAAGATAAAATGCTTGCTAATTCAAGCATTTCGGGAATTTATTATGTTCAGTTGTTTGTAAATCTTTTATGGCCTATAATTTTCTTTGTTTTTAAATGGAGATTATTAGCATTTATATGGATTGTGGTTTTAGATATACTCGTTATAATTATGACCACAAGATTTTATTCAAAAAATAAGGTTTCGGGGCTTTTACAATTACCTTATGTTGCTTGGATTTTATTCGCGACATATCTTAATTTGGGCATTTATATTTTAAACGGTTAAATATTAAAACACGGCACTAGATTTCAAGTGCCGTGTTTATTATTCTTTATTAGAACATTACTATTTGTGTTTATAAATCATCCTTAAACATTAAAGTAATACTTCATATAAGATTTCTGACCGGCGTTACCTGTTCCGTTTAAAGTCAGGGTAACTATTCCGTCAACAGCGTCCTCGGACTTGATTTGGATTTTATCGCCGTTTTCGTAGGTCTGAGCTTTGCCGTCGTTAATGCTGTAGGTAGCACTCTCGGCATATTTAGACTCAAGCTTAACCTTCAAAGATTTCTCATATAACTCAAAATTAGTTTTATCGGAAACTTTCACTGTTACGGGAGCAGCAAACTGCTCGTAGCCTTCGTTATAAAGAACTACCACGCCGTAGTCGGGAACAGGCTTATCGCAGGTGATTTTTCCGTCCTTTACAGTGTATACAGTTTCGCCGTCTACTCGGTCTACATAAGTTCCGTCGGCTAAATCGGTATCAAAATCAACCTCTAGCTCTTCCTCGGTATTTATGATTACCGCACCTTTATCACCTCGGCAAATCTGCAGAGCTGTTGATTCTTCGTCCGGATTCATAAGGTATTCGTCCTCTCCGACCATAGCGTTTCTGAAGAAGTTTACAGCTACAACCTTATCGTCCTTGTAGAACATATCTCCGCTTGCACCGATACGATTCATTGTTCCCCATTGGTCATCGATTGAAGAACCTACGGGACGGTCAAAGAACAGCGGAGTACCCTTTGCTCTTGCCGCAATAATTGCCCACGCGGTAATAATCTGCTCCTTATCCATAGCCATCCAGTTGCCGTCGTTTATATAGTTGTCGTGAGATTCAACCCAGGTCACGCAGTTTTCGTTTGAACCTACCTTTAAATCGTCAACAAACGCGGTATCGATATCGCAATTTATTATTGCGTTTCTCAGAGAGCCGCCGTAGGTACTTGCGGTACAAGCACCGATTTTATTGATATAATCGCCTATACGGTCGTTGTTGCCCTGAAGCACCTCGCCGTAATTAAAGATTTTATCGGCGTTCTTAATCTCGGTGGTAACTCTGTCCCAAAAATTATTTTTAACACCTTTGGTTTCGGTCGGATCATCAGAAAGTCCGATATGCTTTGCCGCGTCGTAACGGAAGCCGTCTACGCCGAGACTTATACAGTCGTTGAGAAACTCAATGAAATAGTCCTGATAAGCCTTATTTTCGGTATTAATATCAGGAAGTCCGCCCATTTTATAGGTTGTACATTGGAGGCGGTTGCCGTAGTCGGTTATATCCTTATCGTTATTCTTGTGATAAAGCTTATCGATACCGCCGACAGCGTTAATAAGATTTTCATTAACTGCCTCTATTGTGGGAGTTGTATGGTTTGGTACAACGTCAACAATAACCTTAATTCCAAGCTTGTCTGCTTTTTTGCACATAGATTTAAACTCGTCGCGTGTTCCGAGCTGGTAGTTACCTATTCTATAATCTGTCGGTTGGAAATGGTAATACCATCTGCCGACACCGCAAAGATTCATCCCACCGCCTTCACCCTCAAGGCACTCGTTAATCGGCGAGGTCTGAATAGCACTGTAGCCTGCTGAGGCAATGTCTTCGAGTGAGTTTTCTATTGTTTTAAAATCCCAACAGAAACAGTGGAGAATCGTACCGTCCTCAATATTTTCCGCTAAGTTATAATTTGTATTAGTGCTGTCATTAAAGGCTGTGTCTGTGCCGTTTGAAGTTTTTTTATTAGTTGAGCATGACGCACCCAAACATATTATCAACACAGCACAAAGCAAAATTGAAATTACTCTTTTAAACATAATTACCTCCGTATTAATCTTTTTATGAATGATACCATATTTATGAAATAAAGTCTATAAAAAATAATATATTCAAATAGTACAAAATTTGAAGAAAAATATATACACATTTAACTATAGATTTTTAAAAATAATTATGTTACAATAAAAAAGATTAAAGGAGGTTTTCTCAAATGAAAAAAACTATTGCAATTATTCTTTCAGCCTTACTGCTGATTAGCTGTATTTCTATAGCTGCGGCAAGTGCGGCAACAGGCACAAAAGTTGTGCTTAACGGCACTATCTATGAATGCGGAGTAGGAGACACACTTACTTATACTATTAATATGACAACTCCTGAAAAAATTGAAAACGGACAGTTCATTATTTACTATCCGAATTCTGTTCTTTCAGTAGGCGGAATTAAATTTAACGACATATTAGGTTCTCCGATTTACAACTATACCGAAAATGTTACAGATGAAATTGACTTTAACTTCTCACATCAAAACGGATTTGATTTTACAACAAAACAGCTCCTTTGCGAAGTAACATTTAATGTTACTGCTGCAGGTGCAGGCGGAATTGACCTCAGCCGTTTGAGTGCTGATATGGTTATTTGCAATATGAACGATGTTAATATTGCAAGCAGCGTTGTTTTTGAGGAGATTCTCAGCGGTGCAACTGTTGTTACAGATCCCGAAACAAGCGAAACTCCCGGCGATACACAACCGACAACTCCGTCAACAGAGAATCCGAATCCTACAGATCCTAAACCCACAGATCCTAAGCCTACAACACCGTCTTCCGGCGGTACTACTACTTCTACTTCTTCTGTAAAGCCCGCTAAGAACCTTGGTCCCGGAGCCAATGCAGAGGCAGTAGACGCAGCTATCAAGGCATTTAAAAACGATAACGATCCTAAGGGCAGCGACTTTGGTTTACTTAAGGCTAAGGCTACAAAGGTTACTAAGAACTCAATCAAGGTAA
>JAFLSL010000155.1 GCA_022510985.1 Ruminococcus sp.
GTGGGTTTGTAACCGCGGAGCTTGCTGATAAAGAAAAGGAAACCGATCTAAAGGTACAGCACCCAATTCTTAACAACCTTAACATTGTTACAAGCTCGGACGCTCATTATCTTGAAAATATGAAGGACGCTCAGAATTTTTTAGAGCTTTCTGAGCTTTCTTCTGAAAAAGTAATCGAATATTTAGACAGCAAACATTAACTGAAACACCTGACTAGCAGTATCTGTTAGTTTGGTGTTTTATTTTTTGGAAAATTATGGAAAATTTTATATTTAAATTAAGGTTAGTTAGAGCTAACTAATTTGCACTAACTTGCACCAAATTTACCAAGGTTTTTTATTAAAACAAACGAAAAAGATATAGACATTCGACAATCTATGTGATATAATAACTCTAAACGTATAAGTGCACTCTACTATTATTCAAATAGTGCACAATATCTATTAAAGGAGGAAAAACGATGCAAAAGAAAATCAGCAATCTCCCCTTTACGGGTACACCTGAACAGGAAGCTAAGCTGAAAGAGGTTATAGCTAAACACATCGATGATCCCGGTGCGGTTATGCCTGTTTTACAGGAAGCACAGGATATCTACGGTTATCTTCCGATTGAAGTTCAGACAATGGTTGCAGAGGGACTTAATGTACCGCTTGAAGAAGTTTACGGAGTATCTACTTTCTACTCGCAGTTTGCTCTTTCACCGAAGGGTAAATATGACATTTCAGTTTGCCTCGGTACCGCTTGTTATGTAAAGGGCTCCGGCGATATTCTTGATAAGCTTTCCGAAATTCTCGGTATTGAAGCTGAAGAGTGCACACCGGACGGATTATTCTCGCTTACTGCTTGTCGTTGTATCGGTGCTTGCGGACTTGCTCCGGTTATCACCGTTAATGAGGATGTTTACGGCAGACTTACAGTTGATGACGTTCCGGGAATAATCGAAAAATACAAGAACGCTAATGCGTGAATTATCTCTTAATGTTATGGACGTTGCCCAAAACTCAATCAGAGCTGAGGCAAAGCTTGTTACTATCACTGTTAACGACAGCGATAAGGACGACCTTCTTACTATCTCAATTGAGGATGACGGCTGCGGAATGACAGAAGAACAGGTAAATCAGGTTATTGACCCCTTTTTTACCACACGCACAACCAGAAAAGTCGGGCTTGGTATTCCGTTGTTTAAGCTTTCGGCTGAACAGACGGGCGGCAGTTTCGATATTAAGTCTCAAGTCGGTAAAGGAACTGTTACAAAAGCCTCTTACGTTAAAAGTCACGTTGATATGACGCCGCTGGGCGATATTAATTCAACTGTCGAGATTCTTATAAGATGTAATCCCGATACTGACTTTGTGTTCACTCACAGCACCGACAAAGAAAGCTTTACGCTTGATACAAGAGAGCTTAGAGAGATACTCGGGGATGTGAGACTTGATACACCCGACGTTTTGGAATGGATAAACCAATATTTAGAAGAACAAACACAAATTATATTCGGAGGTGTTTAGATAATGAAATCTTTGGCTGAATTACAGGCTATCAGAGAAAGAGCAAAGGCTAATCTTGACCTTAGAAAAGAAAACCCGAATGCAGCTCGCGTTTTAGTTGGTATGGCTACTTGCGGAATTGCTGCGGGTGCAAGACCTGTACTTAATGCTTTTACTGAGGAAATCGCTAAGAGAGGACTTACAGACAGCGTTACCGTAACACAGACAGGATGTATCGGTATTTGTCAGTATGAGCCGGTTGTTGAAATTGAAATCCCCGGCGAGGAAAAAGTTACTTACGTTAAGATGACTCCTGAAAAAGCGGTTAAGATTGTTAACGACCATATTGTAAACAAGAATGTTGTTACCGAATACACTATCGGAGCTAACACTAAATAAGGAGGGCAATAATGTATCGTTCTAATGTACTTGTTTGCGGCGGTACCGGATGTACCTCCTCAAACAGCTTAAAAATTGTTGAGAAGCTTAACGAAGAGCTTAAGGCAAAGGGACTTGAGAAAGAAGTTAACGTTATTACAACAGGTTGCTTCGGTCTTTGTGCTTTAGGTCCGATTATGGTAGTTTACCCCGAGGGTAGCTTCTACTCAATGGTTAAAGAGGAAGATATTCCCGAAATCGTTGAGGAGCATCTCTTAAAGGGAAGAATCGTTACAAGACTTCTCTATCAGGAGACTGTCGAGGAAGACACAATCAAGTCTCTTAACAAAACAGCTTTCTATGCTAAGCAAAAGCGTGTTGCTTTAAGAAACTGCGGTGTTATCGATCCTGAAAAGATTGATGACTATATTGCACAGGACGGCTACGCTGCTTTAGGTAAAGTTCTTACCGAAATGACTCCCGAAGAGGTTATCCAGACTATTTTGGATTCCGGACTTCGCGGACGCGGCGGTGCAGGCTTCCCCACAGGTTTAAAATGGAAATTTGCTGCTGCTAATGACGCAGATCAGAAATATGTTTGCTGTAACGCCGACGAAGGTGACCCCGGTGCGTTTATGGACCGTTCCGTTCTTGAGGGCGATCCCCACGCTGTAATCGAGGCTATGGCTATTGCAGGCTACGCAATCGGTGCTTCAAAGGGTTACATATATGTTCGTGCTGAGTATCCTATCGCTGTTAAGCGTTTACAGATTGCTATTGATCAGGCTCACGAATACGGACTTTTAGGCGATGATATTTTCGGAACCGGATTTAACTTTGACCTTCAGCTCCGCTTAGGTGCAGGTGCGTTCGTATGCGGTGAGGAAACTTCGCTTATGACCTCTATAGAGGGTAAACGCGGCGAGCCGAGACCTCGTCCCCCGTTCCCTGCTCTCAAGGGTCTTTATCAGAAACCGACTATTCTCAACAACGTTGAGACATACGCTAACATCACACAGATTATCTTAAACGGTGCTGAGTGGTTTGCATCAATGGGTACTGAGAAGAGCAAGGGTACTAAGGTATTTGCTCTCGGCGGTAAGATTGAGCACACAGGTCTTGTTGAGGTTCCGATGGGAACTACATTAAGAGAAATCGTTGAGGAAATCGGCGGCGGTATTCCGAACGGCAAGAAGTTCAAAGCTGCTCAGACAGGCGGACCTTCCGGCGGATGTATTCCTGCAGAGCATTTAGATATTCCTATCGACTATGATAACCTTCTTGAAATCGGTTCTATGATGGGTTCAGGAGGACTTATCGTTATGGATGAGACAACCTGTATGGTTGATATCGCTAAATTCTTCCTCGAGTTCACCGTTGACGAAAGCTGCGGTAAATGTACTCCGTGCCGTATCGGTACAAAGAGACTTCTTGAGATGCTCGAAAAGATTACAAGCGGTAAGGGAACTTTAGAGATGATTGACGAGATGGAAGAGCTTTGCTACTACATCAAGGCTAACTCTCTTTGCGGTCTCGGACAGACAGCTCCGAACCCTGTACTCTCTACTCTCCGTTACTTTAAGGATGAGTATATTGCTCACGTTGTTGATCACAAGTGTCCTGCAGGCGTTTGTAAAGAGCTTCTTGAGTTCAAAATTGATAAAGATAAATGTATCGGCTGTTCACTCTGTTCGAGAAAATGTCCTGTTTCGGCTATTTCCGTTACAGATTACATTGCTCCGGGCAAGAAAAAGCCAGCGTTTGAAATCGACCCCAGCAAGTGTATCAAGTGCGGTGCTTGTATGGAAGGCTGTAAGTTCGACGCT
>JAFLSL010000156.1 GCA_022510985.1 Ruminococcus sp.
GCTATGTTCTAAGATGTCATTAGCAATTCCTATAAGGTCGTTAGTGGAAACATTTTCTCTGTCAACGACTAAATCCCACAGAAGATGCTTATAATCTTCCGAATCACCTTTTGTATACCAATCTTTTTTGATGCACAATGCCTGAACATCAGCTGTCGAAAGTTTTCTAAATTCAAGAACATCACCTTCACGTACAGCTTTTAAGAATTCGTCCTCACCAATACAGCAATCAATTAAGTACATCAAAGTCGGTCGTTCAAGCCCGTTAAAAGAATAATCTTTAGTGCGACTACCGATTCTATAATCTGAACCTGAACCTATAATTGCTATTTTATCGTCGTAAAATGCTGTTATAACTTCGTCAACTTTTTTTAATTCTTCTCTACTCAGAAGATTATTTAATCTTTTGAGCTTAAAGTATAAAGTTTTTGCATCTATCATTGTTTATTCCTCCGTATCATCATCATAGATTTTATTTGGCACTTCATACCAACAGTATTCGGTAACAGGTTTTCCTTCTTCGTCAAAATCTGAAACGTCAACGAGAACAACCTTCGCATTATCAGAGATTGCTTTCTCAATATTATCAAAAGCATAACTTCTGATTGACGTACCTCGGCTATTTTTAACATTGCGAGCTTTTAAAATTAGATTTATAAACTCGTATGCTTTTTCTTCCGAACCGAGTATGTAGTATTTTCCTGTGCACATTTCAAGATAATTGGAAGGAGAAAATAAACCTTCTTTTACTATGTGTTTCATTAATAAGTCCTCCGTTTTTTATTGGCAGCGGAATAAACCGCTGCCATCACTTTTATAATGAGCAATCTTCCATTACTTTTCTTTTTGCTAAATTCAAGCCGGTTAAAAGGCGTTCATCAGCATTAATTTCGTCTGTGGTATATCCAAGAGCTTCAAGTGTATCTTCAATTGCTTGGTCGTACACATATCCATATTCGTGATTAACTAATTCCGAATAGAACATTTCCATAATAAAACCTTCGCCCGAAGTGTCAGCTAAGATAGCATCTTCAACTTCCTGTTTATGACGTCTGTTCATTTCATGGAATCCGTCCTTATCCTCTTTTTTTATGTAACAACCAAAACCGATAGAAATGATTTTATTGATATCTGTTTTTGAATTAGAATTCAATCCCCATTTCTCCATCATTTCATCAAACTGTTTATTGCTGAATGCTGCACCTAAAGGAAATTCGTTATATTCCTTTTGATGTTTGGCTTTCATTTCTTTATAATTCATACTAAACCTCCGTTACTTTTTAGCCGCTAAATTTAAGCCATCCTTACTTTATTTTTCAACTCTTTGATTTCTTTTTCTGATAAAACAAAATAACGTTTTAATTTATCTTTGTTAAGTGACAGAATAAACTTTGCCATTTTGTCATAAGACGGAAACGACTCAAGAGTTCTTTCAAATAAAGTGTTGTTGTAGTTCGTATCAGTAACCCGTAGTATTAATCTTTTGTTTATTAAATCTGTAAAAATGTCCGGATCGACCTTGCCCTCTAGCACAGTAGTACCAACACAAGGACATTTATCATAGTTAAGACATTCTTTTACATCATCAAGATTCTGTCCTATCGAACAACAATAACATTCAGAAGTATCATTTTCGATAGTCTTTGAATTTATTGTTACGGGTGTACCCAAGAAAGCCAAAAATACTGACTGTTCCGGAGTTTTGTTTTTATAAAGCATTTCGTAATCTTTAGATATTTTTGCAACTGCATTTATAACAGCTCTTCTACCAAAATAATTAAACATATTGTTAAACCTCCTTTAACTCATTCTCATAGGTACAACTAAAGCGAGCTGGGCGTCACTGTTTACAGGAGTAATAGTCATAGGTGCAAGTGAGCCGTTAAATGATAGTTTAATTTCATCGCTTTCTATGCTTTTTAAGGCGTCAAGTAAAAACTGATTGTTAAAACCGATCTCTACATTTTCACCTTCAACCTTGACCTCTAATTCATCCTCTCCGTCAGCCATTGACGTCTTTTGATTTAGTTTCAGTATTCCTTTTTCTGACACAAACACTCTAACGGGCGATTTAACCTTTTCGTTAGCAACAACAAGACTTAATCTTTCTATTGCCTCCGTTAATTCGTTAGTTTTCATGGTAACAGTCGTTTTGCACTCTTTAGGAATAGTTTGCTTATAATCAAGGAACGTTCCCTCGATAATACGGCTGTAAACGGTGTAATTTTCAATAGAAAAAGATATAAACCTTTTGCCAGCCGAAAAACGTACCGTATTTTTGTCAGAAATGAGCCTTACAAGCGTTTTTAGACTCTTACCGGGAATTACTAAGGACGTATTAATTTCTTCGCTCACAGGCTCAGTAACGATAGCCATACGATATCCGTCAACTGCTACTACAGTAAGAGTTTTATTCTCAATCTGGAAAAGAGAACCTGTATAAATTGGTTTTGTAGTGTCGCTAGAATTAGCATACGCTGTTTCCGAAACAATTCCTTTGATTGTTTTGCCGTCAAGAATAAAACTTTCTTCTTCCTCTACAGATGGGAGAGAAGGGTATTCATTTGGCGACATACCAATTAATTTAAATTTTGATTTTCCAGATGTTACTGTAATGCCAAATTTTTTATCAGTAACAAGAGTTACTCTAAAATCCTTGGCTTTCTTAACTAAATCATTAAGAAGTTTAGCGGAAATAACAATATCTCCTTCTTCCTGAATGATTACGTCAGTAATTGTAGCTTTAACACCAATTTCAAGGTCATAACCTGTCAAGGTTAAAACTTTGTCCTTAGCGGTAAGCAGAATACCTGTAAGAGCAGGAACATCTGCTTTTGTTGCTACGGAGCTGGATACCTTTGAGATTGCGTCTACCAAATCGTCTTTAATAAATGTAATTTTCATAATAAAAATCCTCCTAATTTAAGCCACTTTATGTGTAAATTGTTTTTTGCCTACATATTGTATTCCGTTAGTAAAATTAATATTGTTCCTAACGAATTTCAAATATTTTTCAATAGCTATTGTATCTTCGGCTGTTGGATGCTCTTTGTTATCATATCCTAAACATTGAATGTTTGAGCCTTTTACAATATCTAATGTGAGATACGGATTGTCTTTCTCTTTTGCCTTGTTGATAAAAACCATAATTTTTTGACCTCTAGCAGATTTAGAAAAATAACTGCCCCTATTAATACACTGTTTAAGAATGTTTCCTCGTCGTATAAAGTCACCCTGTGAACGAGGAATTGTAAATATAAGATGGTCTATAACGATTTCATCAATATAACAAAGTTCGTCGTTATATAATCTCTTGTATTTTTCTTTTAGCTCAGGGTCATTCTTATCGGTCAGAGCCTCAAAAGCTTCATCGTGAGCTTCGCTTAAAACTTCTGGCATAGAAATTCTTTTTGAAGAAAGAGATAATCCAAGTTCTTTTGCTGTGTCAATATAATCAAAATAACAAGATGCAGTACCTTTGAAATTCCTCAAATAATCCCTTTCTGAATGTGCAAAAGGTGTTTGAGAAAGAAGATATCTTATGAGTTTATGTGCCGACATTTTTGTATTGGTAATTGCATTAGCAAGTTCCTCTAAATTGTTGGAGATTGCTAAAACAAACTCCATATCTTCTTCAAGAATTTTAAAGGGTGCTTGTCTA
>JAFLSL010000157.1 GCA_022510985.1 Ruminococcus sp.
ATAATATAAGCGGTATCGGGTGAATAGGATTCTTTGGGAATTGTGTCGCGATTGTCGATAATAATATTATCGTCCGCGTCGGTTACGTAGTAGTAGGTGTATGGTTTAAAGTATTTTCCGCCGTTGCCCATATAGGTGAATGTTGCCGCCATTTCTCTGACGGTTACACCGCCTGTAAGACCACCGATTGAAAGTCCGCCTGTATTGTCCTTATCCTGCTCGTCAAGGTGCGTAAAGCCCTGCAGGGTTACAACCTGATTATAAGCCGCCTCGGGACTGATTGTATTCATAACCTGAGCCGCTGTTGCGTTTGCAGACCATTCAATAGCGTCGGGAAGGAGCATATTGCCCTTGTAGCCGCGATACCAGTTGTTAGGACCTGCTTTATAATGTCCGTCTATTACCTGATATTTTTCTAACGGCTTGTCCTTAACAACGGAGCTGTAAGTGAGCTTGCCCTTTTCGATAGCGTAGGGATAAACTACTACGGGCTTAATCGAGGAACCGGGCTGAAGCACTGACTGAGTTGCTCTGTCGAAAACGAGGTTTTTCGTTTTTTCCTGAGATGAACCTGTGGTCGCGATAATAGCACCGTTCATATCAATCATAGTTGCGGCACATTGCAGTCCGTCATCATATGTTGTGTTAATATTTCTTGCGGCTTTTTCGAGGTAGGACTGTGTATCTTTATCCATAGCGGAGTAAATTTTAAGTCCCTCGGTAAAAATTATATCAGACGCCGCTTTTTCGCTTATGTTGTAGTAGGTAGCAAGATCAGCCTGCAAATCACGCTGAAGCTCGTCCATATACCAGTTTTGAACCTTACCGCCGATATTCTTTCTGTTGCTCTTTTTAAATCCAACGAATTTCATATCCGCGGATTCCTTCATAGCGTCAGAATATTCCTGCTCGGTAATTTTTTCCTGATCGTACATCTCCGAAAGCACGGTTTCACGTCTGTTCTTATTATCATCGGGATGATAAAGCGGATTATATTTGCTGGGGTTCTGTGTAATGCCCGCAATTGCCGCACACTGTGCGAGCGAACATTCCTGAATATCTTTTCCAAAATAAAGGTTAGCCGCAGCCTGAACACCTTGACAGTTACTTCCGTAGTTAACTACGTTTAAGTACGCCTCGAGAATTTCATCCTTTGTGTACTCTGTCTCAAGTTTAAGTGCTCGGACAATTTCACGCAGCTTACGGTTAAGCGAAACGTCGTTGTCATCCGAAATATTTTTGATGAGCTGTTGCGTTAAGGTTGAACCACCGTAGCTTGCCTGACCGCTTGAGAGATTTAACACCGCTCCGATTGTACGAGTCCAGTCAACACCGTGATGCTCGGTAAAACGCTTGTCCTCAATCGCAATCTGAGCTTCCTTCATATATTCAGGAATGTCGTTAAAGTTAACCCAAACTCTGTTTTCCGAAGAATAAAGCGATTTGTACGGCTTGAATTTACCTTTGCTGTTTTTAACGTAGATAAAGCTCGTCTGGTTAATCGACTTAGCCTTTAGGTCAATTCCGGTAGGTTCCGACGCAATTTTTGCGATATGAATCGAAAGCGATATTCCGACGATTATTCCTGCAAAAACGAAAACCATAAACAGAGTGAACAAAGCCCGTCCGACAGCCTTAAAGCATCTTTTAACTCCGCTGTCGGGAAGAAGACTTTCGTTATCTTTCTCTGTAAATTTACTTATGTCTGTTTCACGCATAGGACTTCTCCTTATTCAAAACTTAAATACATTTTTGCAAACTTACACACTATTCTTTTACATCATACCACAAAACAAATAAAAAATAAACCTTTTAACGACATTTTCTTTCCATATATATAGAGAAATTTTTACCGTTTGCTACATAAAATGTATGAATATTACCGAGATGACAGTTAAAAATATATGTATAAATTAAGATGAAACGGAATGTGAAAATATGAAAAAGCTTATTCTTATCACGGGTATTCTTGTTTATACCTTTTTTGCCGTTGCGATGATTGCAGATGCCGGAAAGGGTGAAAAGTCCTCTGAACAGGTTCAGTTTGAAACCTTTTCAACGGAAGTTGTCACGGAGATTGAGCCACAGGAGCTTTATGTTGTAAAGTCGGATGAGGGAAGAATTGCAGTTTTGGATGCAAAAACCGGGGAAATAATCAAAAAGACCGATACAATTGTGTCAATTTTGCCTGAAGAGGACAGACGTATGCTTAATGAGGGAATTAAAGTGGAAAGCGATGAAAAGCTAAGACTGTTGCTTGAGGATTTTTGCAGTTAGCCTTTGTTTTATTTAAACGCAAAATAGTTTAATGCACAAAATAGTATTAATGTGCACAAAAATAATCGTTGACTATTTTGCCTACATATAGTAAAATTGTAAAGAATAGGATTTTAGTATGAGTTATTATGCGTAGCTATGCGATTTGGTTCTATTTACTTAAAAAAGGCTAAAAAATTCTTAGCTAAAGAAGGATGATACATAATGATTTCAACCGTAATTAACGAACAACTCGGAATAGAATATCCCATTTTTCAGGGCGGTATGGCATGGGTAGCCGACGCCTCATTAGCCGCAGGCGTAAGTAACGCCGGCGGTCTCGGACTTATCGCCGCAATGAACTCAAACGGCGAGCAGCTCAGAGCTGAAATTAAAAAGTGTAAGGAGCTGACCGATAAGCCCTTCGGCGTAAACATTATGCTTATGAGCCCCTTTGCCGATGAAGTGGCTGACGTTGTTGTTGAAGAGGGAATAAAGGTAGTTACTACGGGTGCAGGTAATCCCGGTAAATATATGAGTAAATGGAACGATGCAGGCATTAAGGTTATCCCCGTTGTACCTTCTACTGCTTTGGCGAAAAGAATGGAAAAGCTCGGAGCTTTTGCAGTAATCGCCGAGGGCGGCGAAAGCGGCGGCCATGTTGGTGATTTAACTACAATGGCACTTGTTCCTCAGGTTGTCGACGCGGTAAGTATCCCTGTTATCGCAGCAGGCGGAATTGCAGACGGACGTCAGGTTGCGGCGAGCCTTATGCTCGGAGCTGTGGGTATTCAGGTCGGCACACGCTTTTTGGTTGCCGAGGAATGTACCATCGCTCAGGAATACAAGGATAAGATTTTAAAAGCCAAGGATATAGATACCGTTGTAACGGGTAAACGTCTCGGACATCCTGTTCGTTGCATTAAAAGCAGCTATACACGTGAGTACACTAAAATGGAATACGATTCATCGTCCTACTCTGACGAGGAGCTTGAGGCTAAGGGTGCAGGCGTTTTAAGACTTGCCGCTCGTGAGGGAGACGTTAAAAACGGTTGTGTATTAGCAGGTCAGGTTGCCTCTATGGTTACTAAGGAAGAATCCGCCAAGGATATTATTGAAGATTTATTTACTAAGGCGGAAGAAGTTTTAGGCGGTGCCGACAAATGGGTAAAATAGCATTAGTTTTCTCAGGTCAGGGGGCACAATACCCCGGCATGGGTAAGGAATTATACGAAAATTCATCTGCCGCAAGGGCAGTGTTTGATATGGCTGACAGTATCCGTGAGGGTACTTCAAAGCAGTGTTTCGAGGGAACCCTGGAAGAACTTTCAGTAACTGTAAACACTCAGCCTTGCGTTTTCGCTGCAGATTTAGCGGCGGCGAGAGCAGTTGCTGAA
>JAFLSL010000158.1 GCA_022510985.1 Ruminococcus sp.
TAAAAGAAGGCGTCGGTTTCTACCTTAAATCATTGACCACAAATTTTGTGACCTCTGCTTTGGGAGTTACGATAATGGCGACCTTGATTTCTGTAGGTGTTAATACACTCTTCGGCATTATAGCGGCGTGGCTTTTAACGAGATTTGAGTTTCGCGGAAAAAATACGCTTTCTACACTAATAGATATCCCCTTTTCAATTTCACCTGTAATCGCCGGTCTTGCGTTTATTATGACGTTTGGACGTCTCGGTTGGGCAAATCCCGCTTTGGAATGGATAAACTCAACCTTCGGCACCGATATACAAATTGTTTTTGCCCTGCCGGGTGTAGCTCTTGCAACTATATTCGTAACATTTCCGTTTATATCACGCGAAATTATTCCTGTTCTGAATACCGTAGGTCACGACGAAGAGGAAGCCGCGGCACTTATGGGAGCAAAAGGATTCAGAATTTTCAGAAAAATCACCTTCCCCCACATTAAATGGGCACTTCTGTACGGTGTAATTCTTTGTACCGCAAGAGCTTTAGGCGAATTCGGTGCTGTTCACGCACTCTCAAAAACACGCGGACAGACTTTTACACTTCCTCTTGAAATAGACGCACTTTATATGTCAGGCTCAGCGGATTCAATAACCGCGTCATTCGCTGTTTCATCGCTACTGGTATTGATTGCGATTATGGTATTGATTGCGAGAAATATAGTTGAATATAGAGCCAAGAAAGAAAACTAAGGTGATAGATTATGTATGTTGAGTTAAAGAATATAAATAAATATTACGGAGATTTTAAAGCGTCAGACAACGTAAACTTTGGTATAGAAAAGGGCAAGCTTGTCGCTCTTTTAGGTCCGAGCGGTAGCGGAAAAACAACAATACTGCGTATGATTGCCGGACTCGAAAGACCCGACAGCGGTGAAATTTATATTGACGGAAAGCTTGTCAACGATATACCCGCATCCAAACGCGGTATCGGATTTGTTTTTCAAAATTACGCACTTTTCAGGTATATGACCGTATTCGATAACATTGCGTTCGGACTTGAGGTAAACAAGGTTCCTAAAAAGAAAATCAAAGAACGTGTAACCGAGCTTATTGAGCTTGTCGGTCTTTCGGGAATGGAAAAGCGATATCCAAATCAGCTTTCGGGAGGCCAACGTCAACGTGTGGCATTTGCACGTGCTCTCGCACCTGAACCGACGCTTTTACTTCTTGACGAACCGTTTGCCGCGATTGACGCAAAGGTGCGTGCAGAACTCAGAGCATGGCTTTCGGATATGATACACAAGGTTGGAATAACAAGTATTTTTGTAACCCACGACCAGGACGAAGCAGTTGACGTTGCCGACAATATTATTGTTACCAACGAAGGAAAAGTTGAACAGCAAGGAACTGTACAGGAAATTTACAAGAACCCCGAAACGCCGTTTGTTGCTGAGTTTATCGGAACATCCGCGAAGTATGAAAACTTCGGAATACTTAAAGGCTTTTCGAAAGAGGAAAAAATTAACGGAGCGTTGATACGCCCCGAGTTTGTAGAAGTATTTAAATCCGATAACGCAAATATCGAATCATACCTTAAATATGCCGACGACGGAATTGTAGAAAATGTCACATTCCGCGGAAACTCGGTTGAACTTTTAATCGATGTAAAGGGACTTAAGCTCACCGCATTGCGTTCGCTCGAACGCCGTAAAATCGAGGTCGGCGAAAAGGTTAAAGTGCTTGTCTACCGCCTATACGCGTTAGATAACGGAAAAGTAAAAATAATAGAAAACACAGAGCTTGCCGGAAAAGAAACCGTAAAACTGTAAAACCTTTATCTAAAACAGAAAACAGGCTGTCCACTAAATGGACAGCCTGAAATTATTTTGCATATTTATCTATAAATTTTAGAATTGCGTTTTCATACGTCTGCTTGTCAACATAATAAGCCTCAGCGTGGTCTGCTCCGTGGATTTTAACCAGTTGCCTGTCTGACGTGCAAGCATTGTAATTCTGCTCACTCATCCACACGGGAACAAAATCGTCCTTATCCCCATGAATGAAAATTACGGGCACCTTCGTCTTTGCAACCTCGTCTAAGGTGCTGACATCCTTATATCCGTAGCCTGCAAATCTCTTTGTAAGAAAGTCGGTAAGGTTCATAATCGGGAATTTAGGAATGTGGTAATCACGTTTCAGAACATGAGAAAAGACATCATACGCACTTGTAAAACCGCAGTCAGCAACAATCGTTTTTACATTTGTCGGCAGTTCAAGTCCGCTTGTCATAAGAACAGTTGCCGCCCCCATAGAAATTCCGTGGAGAAAAATTATGCTGTCTTTTCCGAACAGTTTCACTGCATAGTCAATCCATTTTAACGCATCCATCCTATCGAGAACACCAAATCCGACATATTTGCCATCGCTCTGTCCGTGGGCACGCTCATCAACAAGAATCAGATTAAAACCGTTCTCATAATAGAACTTTGAAATCGCAACATAATCGTTCATCGAACAACTTGTGTATCCGTGAAAGCAAATAACCGTTTTCTTGGTCTCTGACACGTTTTTAATTAAAGTAGCGTGAAGTTTCAGGTCGTCATCAGAACGAATAAATACATCTTCTCTATTCTGCTGATTAAGCCATTCTCTACACTTTGATATAAAGTCCGTGTGCTTATACCAGTCGGTATTTGCTCCGATATTATTATCTAAGGTTGCCGTTGGTTTGCGGTAAATTGTAAATATAAAGAAGTAAATCGTTGCAATTAGAATTGCAATACATATGCAGGCAATAAGGCTTGCCGCTCCGATTAAAAACCACGTTTCCATATTCATCTCTTAAATAAATTCAATGTTCTGCTCCCGATAGAAAGAGAAATGCGATCGCAATGGCATTCCTTCAACTCGGATTTTTCTTTTTTCTGGATATTTCTCTCAGCCTTTACAACCTCGAGCTTATCCTGCTCACATTTAATAAACCATTCTTTTTTATAGCGACAAAAACTAAACCTGCTCACAAATAACCAGATAACGATCAAAATCACCTTTGTCATTTTTTATGCAGGTTATTAAGGTCAGCAGTCGTTTTTCCGGGCTGATTACGAGATCGGTTGTCTTGTTCGCAGTTACTGTTTTCTTCTCAACAACTCTGTAGTTTATGGTTTGCCAATAATTTCGCACACTTACGCTCTCACCGACATTAAGCCTTTGCAGATTGTCAAAAAACACCCTTCCGAAGTAGCCAGTATGTCCTGCAATAGCACAATTGGTATTATTCTGATTAACAGGCAAGGAGGTGTTGCTTAGATGTGCAGCACCGTAATTCATCACAGTATTATTTGCTCCAAGGTAAATCGGAAGCCGCAAATTAATCGAAGGTGCAGAAATATAACCGAAAATATTGTCACGAATTCCATAATCGGAAAGATTTAGTGCCGACTTAGTAAAATCGCTTGTAAACGGTGTAAATTGATTATTTACTATCTTTTTATTGTAGGCGATACTATCTTTTTTCAGACGCTCTATATCCTTTTTATAGACATACACAGGTGCATCAGGGCTATTCTCTGTTTTCTTATCCTTTTCATCGATGACATTATCGGCAATTTCATCAAACTGCTCCGCAACCCGATTAGCTCTGTAACGCTCAACCTCGACCGAAAC
>JAFLSL010000159.1 GCA_022510985.1 Ruminococcus sp.
AACATTATAATATATAAGGCAAATTATGTCAATGTAATATTGTCTAAATACCCCCTTATCCAAAGAATCATTTATTTTTTGGATATCTGAGTTCATTATTTTATAAAACTAATTATTAATACTCAAATATGATTATTAAAAATCACTCCTTACATATATCGGTGACACGAAGGTGACACAAAAAAACCTCTCGGAAAATCCGAGAGGTTTTTGATTTATTAGTAGCTTGTGTAAGTTCCAATGTAGCTATAAATCGGGGAAGTATAAGTCTTCTTTCCTACCTTGATCTTTGGCTGTACGTAAACGTAATAATTAGTATTTCTGGAAAGTTTCTTCTTACCGCACTTTGTAACTTTGATAGAGTTTTTCTTGTAACCCTTTTTAAGTTTCTTTTTAGCACCGTTATATCCTTTTGAAACAAAGATATCGTAGCTTACCTTTCCGCCCTTAACCTTTGCCCAGGAAACCTTGAGCGAGTTCTTTGTTTTGGATGTTATTTTTATATTTTTAACTCCAAGAGTAAAATACTTATAACCGGACCAAGCTCCGTAGGATTTTGTGGTTCCGAATTCGGAATAGGAACGTGTTTTTACTTTATAGAACTGTCCCTGCTTAAGTCCATCAACACGTGTGCCGTTTGTTGACTTTGCAACAGTTGAATTCTTATTTGCTTTATAAACGTTGATGTTATATCCATCCTGGAACTTAAGGTCAGGTCTTGTGAAATAAACTACTCCTATATTGTGGTACCATGAGCTTATTGAGGGAGTTTTTCCTTTTTGCGGAGTAAGAGCAAGATTATAGTCAGATATATAAGAGTAGGAGCCGAGTGCATCATAGCCGTTTACGGTTCTTGCCGGTTTAACATAAATACTGCTGAAATCAAAGCTCTTCTTATTTGAAAGTTTGTTGATAGTAAATGATGTAGTTTTTGAAGAACCTACATATGTTTCAACACCGTTTTTGTACTTATAGATTTTATAAGCAGTTGCCCCGAGACTTCCTGTCCAGCTGATTGTTAAAGAATTTGTGGTAGCCTTAGTCTGCTTTATATTTGTAACAGAGTTAGGCCCAGTAGCTACCGCAACAGGTGAAGATGCAGCACTTGTAACAAACTGACCGTCAACATAAGGAGTAACCTTTACATAGTAGGTAGTACCTGCATAACGGTTGTAAACAGTTTCGGAGTAGGTTGTTGCCCACTCTGTATCAACAATGTATGTACCGTTGGGAGAGTTACTCCACTCAACTTTGTAACGAGTTGCTCCGTAATACTCATTCCAACCTATTTTAAAAGAGGAATTTGTAGAGTCTATCTGCTTAACACCGGAAACCTGTTCTACAGCACCTACTGACATAGGAACCGCGATAGATAAGAGAATTGTCAGAGCCACAACGATTGATAAAATTCTTTTCATAATTTTGCCTTCCTTTCGGTAAAAATGATTACGCTCACATATTAACACCAATTAATTCAATTTTCAATTGATTTTTTCACCAAATAATCACTTAATTTTCAAGTAGAGAATATATAATATTTTATGACTAATTTTTTAAAATTAAAATTATGCACAATTTTTTTAATAGAAAGCTTATTTACTTGACAATACTTAATAAAAGTCTATAATATTACAAGACAAAAAAGCTGTCACAAACGACGTTACAATTAGGTTATAGATTATAAGGAGGTTTGTTTATGACCAAAATTGAACATAAGATTTTTAATTTTATTGAAAGACATATATTGGACGTTTTCTTCGTCGTTGTTACGGCGTTCGGAATTGCTATTCATTTATGTGGACTGAGTTTTAAAAGCGGAGATTTCACAAGCTTTCTGAATCCTTGGTGGAATGTAATTAAAGATGTAGGTATCGGGGGACTTAAAACGCAAGTAGGAAACTACAACATTCCATATCAAATTATCATTTATATATTAACACTATTTCCGTGGAGCCCGCTTTTGGCATATAAAACATTGTCGATTATTTTTGATATTGTACTCGCTTTCAGTGTAGCACTTCTTGTTAAAGAAATTTCAAAGTCAAGCGTTTATTCACTTGTTGCGTATTCCGTTACACTTTGCTCGATGACGGTTGTCTTTAATTCTTCATTTTGGGCACAATGCGATTCGATTTATGTTGCGTTTATATTATTCGCGATTTACTTTTTGATTAAAGAGAAAAACGTTCCGAGTTTCGTTATGCTAGGGGTTTCTTTCGCATTTAAACTTCAGGTAGTTTTCATACTTCCCGTTTTTCTTTTCTACTATGTACTTAATAAAAAAATTTCGATTTTGCATTTTTTCATTATTCCTGCTGTAGATTTTGTGCTTTGCAGCCCTGCTATTTTTCTGGGAAGAAATATAGCGGATGTATTCACAATTTATTTAAGGCAAACTGATTACGGCAAACAGATTTATATGAACTGTCCAAATATTTTTGCGTTTATGTGCGACGGAAACAACGCAGAGTATTACAGGCTTTTCAAGTCAATGTCTATTCTTCTGACAGTTGTTATACTAGGCATTATGCTTTGCTTAATGATTTACAAAAAGACTGATTTAAGCAATACAAAGAACTTTTTGTTGACTGCAATCTGGACATCGTTTACCTGTATAATGTTCCTATCATCTATGCATGAGCGTTACGGCTATTTACTTGACATTCTTCTTATTGTTTACGCTGTCATTTACAGAAAAAATATTATTCCTGCTATAGTTTGCAACCTTGTAAGCCTTAGGGGATATTGTTTCTACCTATTTAAATACGAGGTACTCAGCATTAATTTGACAGCATTAGTATATATCGGGATGTATTTATATATAACATACATTTTAATTAGGGATATTTTAATACCTGAAAAGAAGGTAATTTCTTTAAAAGAATAATACACATTATATTGACAAGAAAATACAATTAATGTATAATTACAAAAGAATTTAACAGACTTATCAAGAGCGACTGAGGGTCAGGCCCTGTGACGTCCGGCAACCTGCAATTGCAAGGTGCTAATTCCTGCGGTATTACCGAAAGATGAGTATTTTTATCACCGTTCGGTAGAACGGTGATTTTTTATGATTTTATGAAAGGAACAAGAAAATGTCTAAATTTTTATTTACTTCCGAGTCGGTTACGGAAGGTCATCCCGATAAAGTATGTGACCAGATTTCCGACGCTGTGCTCGACGCAATTTTAAAACAGGATAAAAACGCACACGTTGCGTGTGAAACTACGGCAACTACGGGTATGGTTCACGTTATGGGTGAAATTTCAACCGAATGTTACGTTGATATTCCCGCAATTGCGAGAGAGGTTATTAAGAATATCGGTTACGACAATCCCGAGTGCGGATTTGACGGAAACAACTGTGCTGTACTTACCTCGATTGACTCGCAGAGTGCAGATATCGCTATGGGCGTTAACGAAAGCTTTGAGCTTAAGGACGGTGAAAATGACAGCGATAACCAAATCGGTGCGGGTGATCAGGGTATGATGTTCGGATATGCCTGCGACGAAACAAAGGAGCTTATGCCGCTTCCGATTTCTCTCGCTCACAAGCTCGCAAAACAGCTTACAAAGGTAAGAAAAGACGGCACACTCCCCTATCTTCG
>JAFLSL010000016.1 GCA_022510985.1 Ruminococcus sp.
CAAATGTTGTAACAGGCGTTATGAGCTTTGCGGAGATGGACGCGATGATGTACAAAATCGAGGGCGAGGATCTCTATCTTATCGGAACGTCCGAACATAGTATGATAGGAAAATTTATAGACACTATGGTAAACGAGGAAGAACTTCCGCAAACGCTCACAAGCTATTCGCCGTGCTTTAGAAAAGAAAAAGGTGCCCACGGAATCGAGGAGCGTGGAGTTTACAGAATTCACCAGTTTGAAAAGCAGGAAATGATAGTTGTTTGTAAGCCTGAGGAAAGCAAGCTTTGGTTTGATAAGCTCTGGCAGAACACGGTTGACCTTTTCCGTTCGCTCGACATTCCCGTTAGAACTCTCGAATGCTGTTCGGGCGATTTAGCGGACTTAAAGGTTCGCTCAATTGACGTTGAGGCTTGGTCGCCCAGACAGAAAAAATATTTTGAGGTTGGCTCCTGCTCGAACCTCGGCGACGCTCAGGCACGCCGTCTTAAAATTCGCGTAAAATCCAAGGACGGAAAATATTTTGCACATACTCTCAACAACACTGTTGTTGCTCCGCCGAGAATGTTAATCGCATTCTTAGAGAACAACCTCAATGCTGATGGTTCAGTAAATATACCTGAGGCATTAAGACCATATATGGGAGGACAGGAAGTAATAAAATAAGAGGAATTAGTGTAAAAAATTTTAATATCTATTTGTTGACAGAAAGGCTATAAAAATTATTATGAGACGTCAAAATAAGATTATAAAGACATTTTACACGATTTTAATTTTAATGACAGTCATATTTGCATCCGCGTCCTGCACACAGCCGCAAAACGCAGAAAAAGTTGTTAAAGGCTTTTTTAAAGAATTTGAGACTTCAAATTTTGACCAAATGAAACAGTACTGTACAGATAGCTTTGTAAAAGATTATTTCCACGATGGTGATGTCTACTCTATAAAAAACGCAACGCTTAAAAAATGTGATAAGTATCAAAAACCCAGCGACTACGCCGATAATCTTGAATGTTACTACGTTACGGTGTCAGGAGAAATTACCGATAATAGTTCGCTGGATAAAGACAGCAATGAATATTCATTTTTTATTGTTCTCGAGAATAACGACAACTGCGAGTGGAAAATACAGAATTTTTATTCGGGATTATAAGTAAAGATAAAAGGTCGGGAAGATAGGCTGATATTAATCAACTTATCTTCCCGAGTTTGTTTTTGAAGTAAAAAGAAAAATATAACGATTGATATGACCGAAAAAGTTTTATTTGTTTATAAACTGTTTATATTCTGTTCCGTCAATTATCAAGTTTCCGTCCTTGTTAAAGGAATAGTCAAAGCTTTCCTTAACATCTCCGCCGTAATCGTAAACGGCGTCAATTTTGCCTTTGTCGGCGTTGTAGGTGTAGCAGGTTTCCATACTGATATGGTTAGAGTACATTATGCCGTCCGAGCCGAAGAAGTAGGTTATCTTGTCCTCGCTTTCCCACCAGCCGATAAGCTTTTCGTCAATCTTAGGATTTTTCGGAGATTTCGGAATGAGGTTGTAGTCCTTTTGTTTTATAAGCCTGATATCCTTGCCCTTTGAACTCAGGGTGAGGATTTTTTCGTCCTCTGAAAGCTCGTAGCTGTAGTCGCCGTTTAAGCCGAGAACAAATGTGACGGAAAGAGTTTTCTTTTTTGTATTGAGCGAAAGCGACGCAAAATCCGCCTCTGTTCCCATAACCATCTGAGCGAGATTATCGTTTCTGAAAATAAAGCTCACAACGTCAATTCCTTCAAGTTTCCATGTTCCGTAAATCGGATTATCACCCTCTACGGACTTTGAGAGGTAATTTTTAAGCTCGTTTGTATCTGTCAATTTATCTTCGGATTTTTGTGTAGTTTCAGTTGCCTTTGTAGATTTAGCAGTATTTTCATTGCCGCAGCCGCAAATTAAGCTCGAAAACATAAGCACACAAACGGCTAAAAGCGAAATCGTTTTTTTCATAATGTCACTCCTTATGCTTTAATTTTATAGTCCATTAGCAAAGATGTCAACCGCTTTAAATTTTTTCTAAAAAAGAGTGAATTTTCTCTTGCAGAAAGGTTATAAATTTGATATAATAATCGTTAATATTATAAAATAAAGAAGAGGGGCGTGCAAGATGTTGAACAAAAACTTTGATGAAAAATTTGGAAAACAGGGTATCACCTTTGACGACGTACTCCTTATACCCGGAGAGTCGGATGTTGAACCCCGAAACGTAAGCGTTGAAACGAATCTGACGAAGAAAATCCACCTCAATACTCCGCTTATGACAGCCGCAATGGACACAGTTACCGAAACAGCAATGGCAATCGCAATTGCACGTGAAGGCGGTATCGGTATTATCCACAAGAATATGAGCATAGAAAAGCAGGCGGATATGGTTGACCGCGTTAAGAGAAGTGAAAACGGCGTTATTGCTAATCCGTTTTTCCTTTCTCCCGAGAGCACTGTCGCTGACGCGGACGAGCTTATGGGCAAGTATAAGATAAGCGGTGTTCCGATTTGTGAGGGCGGAAAGCTTGTCGGAATTATCACAAACCGCGATATGCGTTTTATGAATCCGAGCGATTTTAATACAAAAATCAGCGAAGTTATGACGAAAGAGGACCTCGTTACCGCTCCTGTCGGCACAACTCTTGAGCAGGCTCAGGAGATTTTGCGTGAGCATAGAATAGAAAAGCTCCCGATTACCGATGCAAACGGCAGCTTAAAGGGACTTATCACAATTAAAGATATCGAAAAATCAGTTCAGTACCCGAACTCCGCACGTGACGAAAGAGGACGACTTCTCTGCGGTGCGGCTATCGGCGGAACTGCAGACGTACTCGACAGAGTAGCGGCTTTAGTAGAGGCGGGCGTTGACGTATGCTGTCTTGATTCGGCTCACGGCCACAACAGCAACATTGTAAATTCAGTTAGAAAAGTCAAAAAAGCATTCCCCGAGCTTCAGCTTATCGCGGGTAATATCGCAACTGCCGAGGCTGCAGAGGCACTTATCGACGCAGGTGCCGACGCGGTTAAGGTTGGTATCGGACCCGGTTCAATTTGTACCACACGAATCGTTGCGGGTATCGGTGTTCCGCAGATTACAGCAATCTATGACGCAGCTTGTGCCGCGTCAAAATACGGTATCCCCGTTATCGCAGACGGCGGTATCAAATACAGCGGAGATATCGTTAAGGCTCTCGCCGCAGGCGGAAGCGTATGTATGGTAGGCTCGCTCGTTGCAGGTTGTGAGGAAAGCCCCGGAGATAACGAGATTTTCCAGGGACGTCAGTTCAAGACCTACCGCGGAATGGGATCACTCGGAGCAATGGGCCAAGGCAGCTCCGACCGTTACTTCCAGGCTGCGAACAAGAAGTTCGTTCCCGAGGGCGTTGAGGGACGTGTACCATACAAGGGACTTCTCTCCGACACAGTTTACCAGATGATGGGCGGACTTAGAGCAGGTATGGGATACACAGGTTGTGCCACAATCGAAGAACTTCACAGAAAGGCTCGCTTTGTGCAGATTTCCGCGTCCAGCCTTCGCGAAAGCCATCCCCACGATATTCAGATTACAAAGGAATCGCCTAACTACTCATACAACGTTTGATGTAATTTTTATAAAATCAGTATTTTTAAAGACCGTTTCAAAAACGGTCTTTATTTTTTGTTAGAGTTACAAACTCGTTTTAAAAATTACAATATTAAAACTTATCTTTTTTATCTGCGGGGTTTGTACTATAATCAAAATGGTATAGAATATAATTACACATTTTGGGGGTTATTATGAACAGACATACGGTTTTTGTCGCAGGAAAGAGATTTGTGCTTTTAAGCGACGACAAGGAAGAATATATTCAAAATCTCGCAAATGAAGTCAGCGAGGCTATAAACAGAATCGGTGCGGAAAATCCAACCCTTGACCGCAGGAGCAGTGCACTTTTGTGTGCTCTCGATTATGCCGACGATAGGGAAAAGGAAAAGCTGCGAATTAAAAGCCTTTCCGACAAGGCTCAGCCGCTTATTGCTCAGGCGGACAAGCAGTCAAAGCAAATTCGCGAGCTTAAGGACCTTCTCGCCAAAAAGGACGAGGAAATTAAAAAGCTGACCGAACTGAACGAAAAGCTTAAAAAGGACGTTGAGGATGCAAAAAAAGTCCAAAGTGTTCCTCAAAAAACAGAAGTAAAAAACGAGCAAAAGACTAAAAATAATTTTAATGATAAAAAGCAGAAAGGCTACAAGCCAACAAGACAGTATTCACTTTTTGAAAATGAATAAAATTGAAATACTTGCACCTTGCGGAAGCATTGAGTCCGTTATGGCAGCTGTAAAAAGCGGAGCGGACGCGGTTTACCTCGGGGCAAAAGAATTTTCGGCACGTGCAGGTGCGGAAAACTTTGACGAAAACGAGCTTTTAAACGCCGTAAAATACTGCCATATCCGTGGAGTTTTGGTTTATCTGACCGTTAACACAGTTGTATTCGACAGCGAGCTTGAAAGGATAAAAGCAGTTATTTTGTCCGCAGCAAAAGCAGGGGTAGACGCACTTATAGTCCAGAATATCGGCGTTGCTATGCTTGCAAAAAAGCTTGTGCCAAACCTTGCGTTGCACGCGTCAACCCAAATGAGCGTACATTCCCCGAGCGGGGCAAAGCTTCTTTGGGAGCTTGGCTTTAAGCGAGTTGTTTTAGCTCGGGAGCTGAGCCGTGAGGAGATTAAGGAAATCGCCGAAAGCTGTCCGATAGAGCTTGAGGTTTTTGTCCACGGGGCACTTTGTATGAGCGTTTCGGGACAATGCTATTTCAGTGCGATAATAGGATCGCGTAGCGGAAATCGCGGTCGGTGTGCCCAGACCTGCCGACTTCCTTTCTCTATCGAAAAAAGCAAGTACGCCCTCAGCCTGAAGGACAACAGCATTATTGAGTACATCAGCGATTTGGAGAGTCTCGGCGTTACCTCGGCAAAAATCGAGGGCAGATTAAAACGCCCCGAATACGTTGCCGCGGCGACAAAAGCTTGCGTCATTTCAAGAGACAACGGTTTTCTTGATACAGAAACAAAAAAGCAACTCGAAGGCGTTTTTTCCCGAACAGGCTTCACCGACGGATATTATACTTCAAAGCGTGGTTACGAGATGTTCGGCTACCGCCGAAAGGACGACGTAATTTCTGCAACCTCAAAGCTGTTGAGTGAAATCCGAAACGGCTACAAGGATGAAATAAAAAGAGTTAACCTCACGGCAAAATTTTCTGCAAAAATCGGCGAAAAGGCACAGCTTTTCCTCTCTGACGGAATTTTTGAGGTGCTATGCCATAGTGAAAAAGAGTGCGAAAAAGCGATTAATAAACCACTCGACGAAGAAAAATGCACCCGCCAGCTTTTAAAAACAGGCGGAACGCCCTATAATATAAAGGAATTTAAATTTACGCTTGACGGTGAGGCAATTTTGCCTATGTCCGAGCTGAATATGCTAAGGCGGAATGCACTCGAAGCCCTCAGCGAAAAGAGAGCAAACAGCAAAACCTACGAAATAAACGATATTAAATTAAGAAAAATTACACCACACAAGGCGGGAAAAAAGCTACGCTACGCACGTTTTACCTCGACAAAAATCGGCGAAGGATTTAAGGGGCTTGACCTCTGCTACATTCCGATTGAAAGCAGTGTTACCGAGGTAAAAAGTCTGATTGAAAAAGGCTATAAAATCGGTGTGGAAATCCCGCGAGCTTTGTTTTCGAGGGAGAAAAAGATTAAACAAAAGCTAGTCGAATTTGAAAAAATCGGAATTAAAGACGTTTTGTGCAACAACCTCGCGGCGGTATATATCGCAAAAGAGATGGGACTGAAAATCCACGGCGGCTTTGGTCTGAATTTTACGAACACTCTCGATTTAGAGTGGGCAGAAGGCTTTGGCTTTACCGATACGGAGCTGAGCTTTGAGCTGAAAACCTCTCAGATTGAAATGCTGGGTGCAAGTCTTGCGAGAGGTATAATAAGCTTTGGCTATCTCCCCGTTATGCTGACGAGAAACTGTCCGAATAAAAGTGCCGACATAAGCTGTAAAAACTGTCAGGGACGAGGAAAAATGACGGACAGACTTGGCAAATCCTTCATTTTTTACTGTGATGGATACGCTACAGAGGTTCTTAACAACCTGCCCGTCGAAGAGCTTAATTACGCCCAAAGCTCAAAAAATCTCGATTTTGAGGTTTTCCGCTTTTCTGTGGAAAACTATGTGGAAAACGTGGAAAACATACCCGATTTTCTCAGTCACAGCCTTAATTTCCCCGAAAAGACCCACGGATTATACAAGAGGGGAGTAATTTAGCTAATTTTCTGCGAAGGAATTTTTAATAATTCCCGGTCGGAATTTTCCATATTTTGTTATTAGAATTATAAAAAATGTATAAATATTAGCTTTGTGTATTTTTGCAAGAAAATTTTTATATTTGCAAGTTTTCGGAAAAGAGAGGGGCAACATGGAACTAAAAATCAAGAAGGTAAGAGAGAACGCAACTCTCCCGACAAGAGGCACTTCAGGCTCTGCGGGAGCGGATTTGTACGCTTGTATTGAGGAAAAAATTACGATTAACCCCGGCGATATTAAGCTCATACCGACGGGAATTGCAATCGCCCTGCCCGACAAAAATTCTGTCGCATATCTCTATGCCCGCTCGGGGCTTGGGGTAAAGCACGGAATTTGTCTTGCAAACGGCGTCGGAGTTATCGACTCGGACTATCGCGGCGAAGTTTGCGTCGGACTTTGCAACGTGAGCAATAAGCCCTACGCAATTGAGCCGAACGAGAGGATTGCCCAAATGGTTATCTCGCCCGTTATCATTCCCGAAATGATAGAGGTCAGTGAGCTTGAAAAAACCGAAAGAGGCGAGGGCGGTTTTGGCTCGACAGGCAAAAAATGACAAATTTAGGTTGATTTAAACGTAATAATGGGCTATAATAAATAAGATATAGACTGTTAATCCGAAAGGAGTAAACCAATATGTTTTCTTTTTCAAAGGATATAGGAATTGACTTAGGCACAGCGAATACCCTGGTATGTATGAAGGGCAAGGGTATCGTAATGCGTGAGCCGTCGGTTGTTGCTGTTGATATCCGCAATGACACGGTCCTCGCGGTTGGTCAGCAGGCAAGAGATATGATAGGAAGAACTCCCGGCTCAATTGTTGCTGTTCGTCCCTTAAAGGACGGCGTAATTGCTGACTTCGATATCACCGCTACTATGCTTAAGCATTTTATAAGAAAAGCGGCTAAGCCTTCACTTTTTACTAAGCCGAGAATTGTAATCTGTATGCCCACAGGCGTTACCGAAGTCGAAAGACGTGCGGTTGAAAACGCTGCTGTTCAGGCAAGCGGAAGTAAAAACATTATGCTTATTGAGGAACCGATGGCGGCGGCTATCGGTGCGGGACTTCCTGTGGACGAGCCTACAGGCTCAATGGTTGTCGATATCGGCGGCGGAACTTCCGAGGTTGCCGTAATTTCTCTCGGCGACATTGTAACCGCCTGCTCGGTTCGAGTTGCCGGCGATAAGTTTGACGAGGCAATCGTTACTTATATAAAAAAGACCTACAATCTCCTTATCGGCGACCGTACCGCTGAGGAAATTAAAATAGCTATCGGCTCTGCGTATCCGTATTCGGACGAAAAGGATATGCTCATAAAGGGAAGAAGTCTGGAAACAGGACTTCCAAAGGATATCACAATCACAGCCGAGGAAATCCGCGACGCTTTAGCGGATCCGCTGTTTACTATTGTTGACGCGATTAAAAATACGCTCGAGAAAACTCCGCCCGAGCTTTCCGCTGATATTATCGACCACGGAATTATGCTCACAGGCGGCGGTGCAATGCTCAGAGGTTTAGACAGACTGATTATGCAGGAAACGGGAATGCCCGTTCACGTTGCAGAGCGTCCTCTTGACTGCGTCGTTGAGGGTACGGGAAAACGCCTCGGCGGTGCAAAGGCAGAGTACAAACACAACAGAGAGTAATTAAAACCGTTAAAACAAAAAAGGGTTGTCAATTCGGCAGCCCTATTCGTTTCTTTTAAACTAACACTAATTGAAATTGGGATAAAGCTATGAGAGAATTTTTTTCGGGAAAAAATGCAAAAATCCTTTCGATAACCGCAATAGTGCTTGTTGTTTTGGCAATTTTGGGTGCAGCGGGACATCCGCTTGTGTCCTCAGGTGTAAATCTTTTGACCAAAGGTCTTTCTCAGGTCAGTGCCGCCGCAGCAAGCGAGGGTGAAAAAACCTACGACGAGCTTTTAGAAGAGAACAAAAAGCTTAAAAAAGATGCGGCAGATTTGCGAACACAGCTCGTGGATTATTACGATATAAAAGATGAAAACGCACGTCTTTGGAAATATTACAGGATAAAAAAGACAAACCCCGACTACGAGATTATGCCCGCGTCCGTTATCCGTCGTGACAGCAGTCAGGATTTCTACTCCTTTACCGTTGATGTCGGAACCTCAAACGGCGTTGAGGTGCAAGATCCCGTAATTACCGAAAACGGGCTTATCGGGTTTGTAAGCTCCGCAAGTGCCGTAAGCTGCAAAGTTACAACAATTCTTTCGCCCGATTTACAGGCGGGGGCTGTTGACAAACGCACCGCGGACAGCGGAGTTGTCGCCGGAAACGCACTTTATACCGATGAAAACAAAACAACGCTCACAAAAATCGACGCAGGCGTAAGGATAAAAAAAGGCGATATTATAACAACCTCGGGAATCGGCGGAATTTACCCCGCAAACCTTATTGTCGGGGAAGTCAGCGATATAAAGTACGACAGCTACGACGCGACAAAGTACGCGGTTGTAAAGTCGTACGAAAATATAAAAAAGGTCACGGATGTTGTAATTCTGACCGATTTTAAAAACAAGGGTGAAATCAAGCGTATCTCCGGCAAGGGGGACAGATGATGGATAAAAAATTTACCGTCGTCCGTTATTTTGCCTACGGTATGGAGATTTTACTTCTCTTTATTTTGCAGTCAACGCCGAATTTAATCCCCGAGCTTTTTGGCGGAAAACCGCTCCTTCTGATTCCTGCCGCAATTACAATTGCACTCTTTGAGCCTGAAATCCCCGCAATGTTCTTCGGGATTTCAAGCGGTATTCTGCTCGATTTAGGATACGGCGATAATATCGGCTTTTATACCGTAACGCTTGGTGTAATTTGTTTTTTGCTCGGCTGGATTTTCAGAGATTATATGGTTGTAAGCTTTCTTAACGCGACTGCTTTTACCACGGTCATCACTACGGGTCTTATTTGTCTTTACTTTCTTTTTTTCTACATTTTTGCGGGCAAAGGCGAGGCCGGATTTTACTTTGTAAACCACTATATTTCAAAAATCGTTTATACATTTTTATGCGGAGTAATTCTCTATTTTCTTAACAAAGCGATTTTCCGCAGTCTACTTGATTATTAATTAAATTTTATTTTGGAGGTGATTTTATGCGGCCAAACGACGACAGAGAAAAACAGGCTTTTGAAAAGCATTTTATTCAAAAGCGTTCGGTTATCTGCATAATCATCCTTCTTGTTATCTTTTTTGCCTTTGTGTGCAAGCTTTTTATGTGGCAGATTGTCGAGGGAGAAGAATACGGCAAGCTCGCCGACACCTCAACAGCCTATACCGTCACGACCGACGCAACCCGCGGTGAAATTCTCGACCGAAACGGCGTCGGCTTAGCCGTTAACCGCACGGGGTATCAAATTGTACTTGATAAGCTTTATATCGACCCCGAAAAGCTCGACAATACTATCCTTTCGCTCATCGACCTTATGGAAAAGCGTGACGAAAAATGGATAAATATTCTGCCTGTCAGGATAAGCTCGAACGGTACTTTTAAATTTAAAAAGAGTATGCCCGATGAGATAAAAACCCTGAAATCCAAGGATTTTCTCGATTTAAAGGCATCCGACAACGCTGAAACCTGTATGAAACTTCTGACCGAGCGTTATGATATCGACACAAAAAAGATAAAGAACAAAAAAGAACTTAAAAATCTCGTTTCTGTTCACTATAATATGGAGCGTACATGGTATTCAAACACCAATCCCTACATTTTCGCAAAAGGGATAAGCTCCGATATGCTCGCTATCGTCAGCGAAAATATGCAGAGCGTCAGCGGTGTGGAAATCCAGACTTATTTAACACGCTATAACCCCGAGGGCAGTCTTGCACCTCATATTCTCGGTGCACTCGGCAGTATTACTCAGGAAGAATTTGAGGCTAAAAATAAAGAAGGAAAAGACTACGGATTTAACGACAGCATTGGAAAATTCGGTCTTGAGCTTGCCTACGAGGACGAACTCAAAGGGGTGGGCGGAGAGCGTATTGTGCAGAAAAATTCCGACGGTAATGTCACTAAGGTTGTCGAATCCGTAAACGCAAAGCCGGGAAACACCCTGTATCTCACTATCGACAGTAAACTGCAGAAGGTTGCAAACGATGCACTCGAAAAGCAGATAAAAGCGGCGAGAGAATTCGGAAAAAAAGAGGCGTCCTACAAGGGTAAAGGTCAGGGTGAGGACTGCAAAACCGGTGCCGTAGTTATGCTTAACGTAAAGGACTTTTCCGTTCTTGCAGCGGCAAGCTACCCGACCTACAACATTAACAAATATTCAAAATACGATGATTATTACGTAAAACTCGCCGAAGACAAGGATGCCCCAATGTACAACCGTGCCTTTATCGGCTCGTTTGCTCCCGGCTCGGTATTCAAGCCCTGCGTTGCGGCAGCCTCTCTTCAGGAAAATATAATCGACGAGGGAACATTTATAACCTGTACCAAAAATTACGACTACTACCCCACAAACCCCGTTGCGTGTATGGGAACTCACGGTTCAATCGGGCTGAGAACCGCACTCACAAAAAGCTGTAACTACTATTTTGCCGAAACGGGACGCAGACTCGGAATTGACACAATGTACCTCTATGCGGAAAAATTCGGTCTGGGCGAAAAAACGGGACTTGAGGTTGAAGAAAGCAACGGAACCCTCGCAGGCCGTGACAGCAAAACGTGGCAAGAGGGTAACACCGTTCAGGCAGCAATCGGTCAGTCTGACAACACCTTTACTCCCGTTCAGCTTGCAACCTACACCGCGACTATCGCGAACAACGGAACGCGACTTCGCACCCATCTCGTTAAGGAAATCAAAAACTACAAAAGAACAAAAACAGTTTACGAATACGACACAAAAAATCCCGAAGTTGAGGACACCTCGGGCGTTTCAAAATACAACCTCGCAATCGTTCAAAACAGTATGAGGAATGTTGTCGCATCCCCCGAAGGAACGGCATACTCTGTGTTCGGAAATTACGGCGTTGCCGTTGCGGGAAAAACGGGAACAGCTGAAAACGCAGGCTCGGACCACACGGTATTCATCTGCTACGCACCGTTTGACAAGCCAGAGGTTGCCGTTGCCGTTGTACTTGAACACGGTGCTCACGGAAAATACAGTATGAATGTCTCAAAATCTCTCCTCGACGAATATTTTTAATTTTCTTCGTCGTACACTGCATTCCTTCTCTTAAGTTCATATCCCCCTGACCTTCGTGCCACTATCAGGCTTTGGATAGATATGAAAAGTTCTGCGATAGACTGTTATTATAAATTTTTATGTAAGATATTACTTTTAATAATCACCTGCTCTTAATTGAGTGGGTTTTTTATTTGATAAACAAGGAATCCTTCTGTACAGATGCTCGGCTTCGAGCCTGCCTACAGCTTTTGTTTAGATAAAAGAAACGAGGTACTCGGTTGAGTACCTCATTTCTATGGAGCTGATA
>JAFLSL010000160.1 GCA_022510985.1 Ruminococcus sp.
CAGTACCTTAAAAAGGTTCTCATTAAGAAATAAAACCTGATAATTAAATCTAATAAAACTTCGGTCGGAAAGAAGGGCTAAAGCTGTATTTGCCTTTCTTTCCGACTTCGTTTTTTCTCCTTATTTAAGCCGTTTTCCTGTATTGATTTTTATGTATGATTGTGATACAATAAAACAGAATGGAATTTAGTATAATACTAAACCCTGACTAAAAATAGAACAATCTTATCGGGGTGATTTTCACAATATTTTGTTGTCGTCCTTGCAAGGCGTCAACCTTGCGGCGTTCTTCGCCTCGTCTTGTACAAATAAACTTCGATAATCTATATCTACTTTTAATCAGAGATTAGTAAAAAAGGGGATAAAAATGAAACCTAAGGTTACTCTTTTAGCTCATACTCCCGACGCGGAGGAAGTTGTTGCAATGGCGGCAAAACTTTGCTATGCCGCTTCAGATATAGAACATATTAAAGAAGGTCTTGACGAGGAAAATACATCCCGTTTTATAAATATGCTTTCCGATATCGGACACGGAAGTCCGTTTGAACACGCCTCATTCACTTTCGGAATTGAGGGCATTAGCCGTGCGTGTTCTCATCAGCTGGTGCGTCATAGAATAGCGTCATATTCTCAACAGTCGCAGAGATACGTTGACGGAACAAAATTTGAGTTTGTTACTCCGCCCGAAATCGAGAACAATGAAAAGGCATATAAAGCTTATAAAAAAGTTATAGATATGCAGTCCGACGCCTATAAGGATATCCGCGATGCACTTGTTGCGGGATATATTAAGGATACTTCAGGCGATAAATACACGGGTACTGACGAGGAAATTATGGAGGCGTTTAAGGCTGACAATAAGGTTAAGTACAACGCTTTTGTAAAAAAAGCTAACGAGGACGCACGTTTTGTGCTTCCTAATGCTTGTACAACAAAAATTATATGTACCTTTAACACCCGCAGTCTTGAGAACTTTTTTGCTCACCGTTGCTGTAACCGTGCTCAATGGGAAATTCGTGAGGTAGCCGAGCAGATGCTAATTGAATGTCTTAAGGTTGCTCCTCATCTTTTCTCTAAATGCGGTCCTTCGTGCCTTTTCGGACCTTGCCCCGAGGGCAATATGTCCTGCGGAAAGGTTAAGGAAATGAGGGAGAAATATGGCAGGTAAGTTTATCGTTATCGAAGGACTTGACGGCTCGGGAAAAGCTACCCAAACCGAAATTCTCCGTAAAACTTTTGAATCCGAAGGAAAAACAGTTAAAAAATTGACCTTTCCCGATTACGAAAATCCAAGCTCTGCACTTGTTAAAATGTATCTCGGCGGTGAATTCGGCGAAAATCCCGACGACGTAAATGCCTACGCTGCTGCGGCTTTCTATACCGTAGACAGAATAGCGAGCTACTTAAAATTCTGGAAAGAGGATTATGAAAACGGAAGTGTTATTTTAGCCGACCGTTATGCAACCTCGAATATTATTTACCAGATGTCTAAGCTTCCCGAAAGCGAGTGGGACAGCTATATAGATTTTCAGGAAGATTTTGAATACAGCAAGATAAAAGTGCCAAAGCCCGATACGGTAATTTATCTTGACGTTGAGCCTGATGTTTCACAAAAACTACTTTCGGGCAGATATTCGGGCGATGAAAGTAAAAAAGATTTACACGAAAAGAACGTCAATTTTCTTCTTGAGTGCAGAAAATCTGCCTTATATGCCGTACAAAAGCTCGGCTGGAAAAAGGTTTCTTGCACCCAAAACGGAGAGATGCGTTCAATTGACGATATTTCAAAGGAAATTTTAAAAATAATTGAAGGGTAATTATGCTTGATTTTAAAACGCCTAAAAAAGATGATGTGCCCTATATAAGGAAAATCTGTCAAAATTACGGAACGATGGGCTGTGATTTTAACGCGGCAAACATCTTTTTATGGAGAAATAAATATAACGCAAAAATTTGTATATACTGCGGATTTCTTGTGCTCGCTTATTTCAGGGATAACGCTCCTTGGGGCTATTGCTTTCCTGTGGGCGAGGGCGATCCGACAGCTGTAATCGCCGAGATCTTTAAGGACGCTAAACAGCGTGGAATCGAGGCGAGGTTCGTGATGCTAACCGATGCTCAAAAGGAAAAGCTTGTTGAAATTACGGGATATGAATATTCTTTTGAAGAATTATTAAGCGATGAAGATTATATTTATTGCAACTACGATTTAACAATTCTTCCCGGTCAGAAGTACCACGCTAAGCGTAATCATATTTCAAAATTTAACCGAAAATATCCTAACTGGAGATTTTCTATGATTACAAAGGACAATAAGTCCGACGCCTTAAAGGTTGCTGAAAAGTGGTGCAAAAACAAGGAAATTAATCCCTACATAAACGAGGAATTCAGCGTAATTTCAGAGGCTTTAGATAACTATGAGTTTTTACAGATGCACGGCGGAATTCTTTACGTTGAGGATGAACCCGTGGCTATGACGATGGGTTGCAGTATCAACCAGAAAACCTTTGACGTGATTTTTGAAAAGGCACTCGTTGAATATGACGGTGCATTTTCAAAGGTCAACAATGAATTCGCAAAGACACTTGTTGGTTTTGAATTTATAAACAGGGAAGAGGATATGGGACTTGAATCGCTTAGAAAGGCTAAGCTTTCGTATCACCCCGCCGTAATCCTTAAACGATATATTGGAGTAAGAAATGATAAAGCTTAGAGTTGCTGAAAACAGCGATATTAATTCCTTAAAAGAATTATTTAAAAACACTTTTAAGGAAAATAACGAGGCGTTAGAAATGTTCTTTAAAAGAATATTCAAGCCTGAAATCTGCTATATCTGCCTTGAGGGCGACGAGCTTATCGCTATGGTTTATATTATTCCGACTACCGTAAATTCTCGAAAAGCAGGCTATCTTTACGCTGCCGCTACAAAAGATGAATTCCGCGGTGCGGGAGTTATGAAAGGTCTTATCCACTATGCTCTCTCGATTACAATGCAGGAGCTTTGCGTAACGCTTCCTGCGAGCGACGAGCTTTACGGTTACTACGAAAAACTCGGATTTAAACCACTGACCTCAAACACCGCAGAGCTTAGCCGAGAGGAGCTTTCAAAACTCGCAAAGCCTTATGAAGTTTGCGAGAATATTGTCGGCGGTTACTGCGGTATAAGAAACCGGGTTCTTAAGGATAATTTTCTTTTTTGGAATAATAACCATATTGATTTTGCGTTTGATTATAACGCTCTCTACGGGGCAAAAATTATAAAAAATAATTACGGCTATGCTATTGCGTTTGACGAAGGGGATTATTGCTACGTTCACGAGTTTATATGTGACGATAAAAACGCACCCTTCCTTTTTACCGATTTACTCTCGGAGTTTAAGAACGAAAGATTTGTGTTCCACCTTTCACCCAATCAGAAATTTGTAAACAGCAAGCCCGAGAGGTTTGCGATGGTAAAATCTATAACAGGCTATAATCCCGAAACAATCTACGCGGGACTTACACTTGACTGAAAGGAAAGCTGATATGATTTACATTATGCTTGCAAACGGTTT
>JAFLSL010000161.1 GCA_022510985.1 Ruminococcus sp.
AAGCGTTATAACAGGCTCTGTTATCGGTACCGACTCAAAGTCAGATGTAGCCGAGGCTATGTACAGTGCCTTTTATCCTTATCTTAAAGAAAAAGGAATTTATCTAGCCGCTCAATGTTGTGAGCATTTAGGGCGTGCCTTAGTTATAGAAAGCGAATACGCAAAAAAACATAATCTTGAAATAGTCAACGCTATTCCTCAGCCAAAAGCAGGCGGCAGCAGTGCAACCACAGCCTATAAGCTTTTTGACAGCCCCGTGCTTGTCGAGCATATAAAAGCTGACGCGGGAATTGATATCGGAGGAACACTTATAGGTATGCACCTAAGGGAAGTTGCCGTTCCGCTTAAAATGGAAAATAAAAAAATCGGCGAGGCAAATGTAATATGTGCCAGAACTCGCCCGAAATTCATCGGCGGCGAAAGAGCCGTTTATGATGAAAGCTTGATGTGAGGTGTAGAAATGAACGCTAAAGAAGAATTTATAAAGATTTTTACTGAAAACATTACCCGTGACGGAAGCGAAAAACTTCTTGATTGGATACAAACAACCGATTTTTTCACAGCTCCCGCAAGTACAAGGTACCATTGTGCCTGCGAAAACGGTTTGGTTATGCACAGCGTAAGTGTGTATAATACTATGATGGAAAAGCATTTTGACGAAGAAACCGACAACCACGAAAGTTTTGCAATCTGTGCCTTGCTCCACGACCTTTGCAAAGCTCAGTTCTATAAGGTCAGCTCACGAAACGTCAAAAACGAGGAAACCGGTCGTTGGGAAAAGGTACCTTATTACGCGGTTGAAGACCGTTTTCCGTTTGGACACGGCGAGAAATCTGTTTTTCTTATTGAGCGTTTTATGCGTCTGCATCTTGACGAGGCTATGGCTATCCGTTGGCATATGGGCGAATTCGGCGACAATAAAACCAGCGGCACAATCTCGCAGGCATACAATATGTACCCGCTCGCCGTAAAGCTCCATTTAGCGGACTTAGAATCAACATTTTTAAGAGAAAAAGGCACATCAGCCATTAACAACAGGTGATTTTATGTTACTTATTGAGGCAATCGAAAAGGCAGAAAGGCTCAGAAAAGAGCTGAAATACCACAGCGACCTCTACTATAATCAGGATAATCCCGAAATTGATGACTTTACCTACGATAAAATGATGCGTGAACTTGAGGATATTGAGGCAGAATTTCCCGAGCTTGTAACGTCTGATTCTCCCACGCAAAAGGTAGGCGGTCAGGCAGGAGAAAAGTTCTCTCCCGTAACTCACGCTGTCCGGATGGCAAGCCTTCACGACAGCTTTTCTTTTGATGAGCTTCGTGATTTTGACCGCAAGGTAAGAGAGGTTACCCCGAATCCCCAATATATTGTAGAGCCTAAAATTGACGGGCTTTCCGTATCCGTAGAGTATGTAAACGGCGTCCTTTCACGTGCCTCAACGCGTGGTGACGGAATAACGGGCGAGGATGTAACCGATAATATCCTGACAATAAAATCTCTTCCGCACAGACTGAAAAATGCTCCTTCTTATTTAGAGGTAAGGGGCGAGGTGTATATGTCGTTTGAAAGCTTTTCAGAGCTTACCAGACGTCAGGAAGAAAAAGAAGAAAAAACATTTAAAAATCCTCGAAATGCCGCTGCTGGCTCTTTAAGACAAAAGGACAGCCGTATCACAGCCGAAAGAAATCTGGATATCTTAGTTTTCAACATTCAGCAGATTGAGGGTAAAGATATAAAAAGTCACAAAGCCTCTCTCGATTATATAAGTTCACTCGGTATCCCCGTGGCATTTTACAATTCCTTTGATAATATTGAGGATGTTATTGAGGAGATTAACAAAATCGGCGATAACCGCGGAAACTACAGCTTTGCCATAGACGGAGCGGTAGTTAAGGTTGACGATTTTGATATGCGAGAGGAATTAGGCTCAACCGCAAAATTTCCACGTTGGGCGGAAGCCTATAAATATCCGCCCGAGGAAAAGGAAACAACTCTTTTATCAATCGAGATAAACGTTGGAAGAACAGGCGTGTTGACACCTGTCGGAAATTTTGAACCCGTGCTTTTAGCCGGAACGACTGTATCCCGAGCAACTCTCCACAACATCGACTTTATAAATGAGAAAGGAATTCGCACTGGCGACAGAGTTCTTATCCGAAAAGCAGGTGAGATTATCCCCGAGGTTCTCTCTGTTGCCAAACACAGCGAAAATTCAGAGCCTTTTGAATTTCCAAAGCTTTGTCCGTCATGTTCAAGTCCCGTAACCCGAGAGGAAGGCGAGGCTGCCGTTCGCTGCACAAACACCGATTGTCCTGCCCAGCTGATGCGTCATCTTATCCACTATGCAAGCCGCGACGCTATGGATATCGACGGTTTAGGTCCTGCAGTTTTGGAACAGCTTGTTAATGCCGAGCTTATAAAATCGCCTGCGGATTTATACAGGCTTAAATTTGAGGACATTTTATCTCTTGATAAAAAGAAAGAAAAGTCAGCCGAAAACCTCATAAACGCCCTCGAAAAATCTAAGGGCAACGAGCTTTACCGCCTGATTTTTGCACTAGGAATTCCGCATATCGGGTTAAAAGCCGCTCAGCTTTTATGCCGAAAATTCCCGACAATTGATGACATTCTGAGTGCAACATCCGATGAAATAAACTCAATCGATGGTTTCGGAGAGATTATGGCAGATTCGGTGGTTCAATATTTTTCTCTTGAGAGTACCCGTCGCCTTATTGATGAGTTAAAAACTCTCGGGCTTAAAATGACGCCTTTTGAGGTGAAATCCGAGGGTGGAATATTCGAGGGCAAAACCTTTGTGTTAACAGGCACTCTTCCCACAATGTCCCGTAAAGAAGCGTCAAAGCTGATTGAAAATAACGGTGGCAAAACCTCTTCGTCAGTCAGCAAAAAGACAGATTTTGTTCTTGCCGGTGAAGCAGCAGGTTCAAAGCTTACCAAAGCTCAAAGTTTAGGTGTGACGATAATTTCCGAGTATGAGCTTTTGTCTATGGTCAATTTATAATTTAATTCAAACGGCGGTGAGAAATCACCGCCGTTTTTATGTCTGTCATATATTGTTGTGATAGGCATATTTTTTTGCCTGTCCACATATATCTTACTATGAATTACAAGAAGAATTTTAAATCAATTACTGCATCTCTGCCGTTTGTGCTTAAAAATGCAGTAAACAATGTTAAAAACTTGCCTGATAATCTTCAGGAAATCCATCTTAGAGTTAATAAGCCTTTAGCCTTATATACTCCTGAAAACCGATATTTTATAACCGAAGGCTTTCTTTTAACAACCGATTTTCGTAATGATTTAATTAACGTTACAAAACCGGAACTTGACGAAACCTTTACGAATATCTGCAATTTTTCTGTATATTCAAAGCAAAATGAAATTGTTAACGGTTTTATAACCTTAAAAGGCGGTAACCGTGCGGGAATATGCGGAACTGCATTATCAAAAGACGACTCAATCTACAATATTCGCGATATAAGCTCAATCAATATTCGTATCGCATCTGAAATAATAGA
>JAFLSL010000162.1 GCA_022510985.1 Ruminococcus sp.
CGAGCTAAAAACAATAACGTCCGGTTCTGCTGATTTTACAGTCCGTAACATTACCTTAAATAACGGTGTTAACTGTGCAGTATTTACAACCGAGGGTATGTCTGATAAGGAAGGACTTGCCATTTCCGTAATCAACCCGATTTTATATAACGAACTGCCTGATAAAAAGGGCAAAGAGCTTTTCTACTATATCTTCAACTGTGTTTTATCCGCAAGTGAAATTGTTCTTGTAAAAACGTTTGATGAGGTTTTGTCATTTTCAATGTCAGGTTTTGCGGTATTGGCGGTTGATGGTTGTAATTTAATGCTTGCAATCGGCGTTCAAGGTTATAAATTTCGAAGTGTCTCCGAGCCTGAAAGCGAGCTTGTTCAACGCGGAAGCCGAGAGGGCTTTACCGAGGCTATGAGGGTAAATATGACGCTCATCAGAAGAAGAATGAAAAATCCTTCCTTGGTATTTGAAACACTTACGGTTGGAAAAACCTCAAAAACCAATCTTGCAATCTGCTATTTAAAGGGAACGGCTACCAACTCGTCCGTTGAAGAAGTCCGTAAACGGCTTAAAGCCTGCGACATTCAGACAGTTTTAGGGGCGGGCTATCTTGTTCCGTATCTTGAAGACAGTGGAAAAAACGAAATCTTCACCGGAGTAGGAATAACCGAGCGTCCCGATACTCTTTGCGGAAAGCTTATGGAGGGGAGAGTGGGAATAATTGTTGACGGCACTCCGTCCGTGCTTGTTATACCGCATCTTTTTGTAGAAAACTTTCAGTCGGTTGACGATTATTCCAACCGCCCGTATTTTGCCACTATAACGAGAATTTTAAAGTATATTGCATATTTAACCTCAATTTTTATTCCCGGACTTTATATTTCCTTGGTGCTTTATCATCCCGAATATTTCCCTGAGGTCTTATTAGCAAATATTCAGGACTCAATCGAGCATACGCCGTTGCCGTTAATGCTCGAAGTGTTTTTAATTGATTTTATGTATGAAATTATGAGGGAGGCTGGACTTCGTCTGCCAAAGGTTTTAGGTCACGCTGTCAGTATAGTAGGGGCACTTGTAATAGGTGACTGTGCTATTCAAGCCGGAATAATAGGAGCACCAACCTTAATGGCTGTTGCCGTAGCTGCGTTATGCAGTTATGTAATTCCCGATTTGTATCCTCAAATTACAATTCTCAGACTTTCATTCATTGTTTTGGGTGGAATTTTAGGAGTATGGGGAATAGTTATGCTTTCCTGCGTTGTTATGATTTTTATGGCTTCAAAATCCACTTTGGGTGTAGTGTTTATTTCTCCGATAGCTCCGTTTTCAAAAGTGTTTTTTCGTGATGTGTTTGTACGTTTAGGTTGGAAAAAACTCTCTAAATATAATATGAATGTTCAAAATCTAAAAGGTGGCAGCCCCTATGCTAAATAATAAAATTAATAATTATCAGTTTCTTTCTTCAGTATTACTCTCAACACTTTCTTTTCCGCTTTTTATTAACAATATTCCGTCTGTATATCTTTTTATCGGAGCAGCGGCTGCACTGCTGATAAATATTTTGATTTTTACAATTTATAAGGGACAAGCCATAAGCTTTCTAAAACCCGTCGCAGCTGTATTTTTAACAATTTACTGCGTTGTTGTAGTGTCAAAATTTATCGACTATATGTATAACGCCCTTAGCTACGGGCCGTTGTGGCTTATGCTGATAATATTATTGTTGTTTGCATTTTTTTGCACAGTAAAGGGTATGGAATCTGCGGCAAGAGCGTCGGTTATAATTTCTGTATTTATAATTGCAGGAATAATCTATATGATGGCTTGCACATTTTCAAATATAGATTTTACTATTTATCTTAATTTACCGAGTAGCTTTCTTTCAGTAATAATACTTTTGGTTCCTTCGGCTTTTTATGTCTTATTTTACAAAAGTATAATTCCTGATAAGAAATATAATTCGTTGATTTTTTCCTTGATTTTGTTTGTAATTTATATCTTTTTTTCTTTAATTTCTTCGGGAATAATTTCGCCTTATCCTATTCAGAAACTTCCCACAATCTCACAAATAGGAATATTTAAAGGCTCCGACTGTATCTTACTTGCAATTTTAACCTTATCAGCATTGTATAGTGTTTCGCTTACAACAGTAGGTCTGTTTAAAAGTTTTAAGCATAAATATATAACAAACGCTCTTTATATTGTAATTATCCTTATTTTATCGCTAATTACCGTCTATTATCCTTTATTAGACATTGCCGAATGGATAATTTTACCTTTGTCTACAGCAGTTGTAATTCTGCTTATTATTGTCTTTTCTTTATTCAGGCGAAAGAAAATGTATAAAAATTCATAAGTTGAAAAAAATTCCCTAAATTTACTTTTCAAAATGTATATTTTGTAGTATAATATTCTCTGTATAAATAACTTAAAACGAAGGTGGGGTTATTATGGCTGCAGAATATTCAGTAACACTCGAAAAAATAATTGATGATCTATCGCTCAGTCCGCTTTATATGCCTAAAGAGCCGTCTGAAATTTTAATTACAAATAATAATATCAGTCGTCCCGGACTACAGCTTACGGGTTATTTTGACTTTTTCGATAAAACCCGTATTCTGGTTTTCGGTCATACGGAATTCTCGTACCTCTCACGTTTCGGAGCTGAACAGCAACAGCATGTAATTAACTCTATTTTCCGTTTCGGACCTCCTGCCGTTATTTTGTGTAGGAGCTACGAGCTGAATGACGCGATGATGAGCAGTGCTGTTGAGCATAATATTCCTATTCTTCAGTCAACGGATTCAACATCCACCTTAACCGCAGGACTTGTAACTCTTTTAAGCCGTGAGCTTGCACCTCGAATTACCCGCCACGGAGTATTGGTTGAGGTTTACGGTGAAGGTTGCCTTATTATCGGAGACAGCGGAGTCGGTAAAAGTGAAACCGCCATTGAGCTTATGAAACGCGGACATCTTCTTATAGCCGATGACGCTGTCGAAATCAGAAAAACCGATAATCGTACCCTTGTCGGACGCTCACCGCAGAATATCCGCCATTTTATTGAGCTTAGAGGCGTTGGAATTATCAATGCCCGAAATCTTTTCGGAATGGGTTCAATCAAGCTTTCCGAAAAAATTGATATCGTAATAAATCTGGAACTTTGGGACAGCAGCAAGGCTTATGACAGAATGGGACTTGAAAACGAGTATATGGAGATTCTCGGTATTGATGTACCGATTATGACAATTCCCGTTAAACCGGGTCGAAACCTCTCGAATATTATCGAGGTCGCTGCTATGAACAACCGCCAGAAAAAGATGGGTTATAATGCTGCTCAGGATCTTTTAACAAGTCTCGGAATGGAAATTGACGAGCAAATGACCGAAAAGCGTGTCGTTGATAATTGGGATTAAATTTATGTTAGGAAAATGTCTATGAATAAATATGAAAATCTGTATAACTTTGTCGTTGAGCTTGGTGTTAATCCAAAGTACAATGTGCCCCTAT
>JAFLSL010000163.1 GCA_022510985.1 Ruminococcus sp.
ATTATCAAATAACCTGAATTTATGGTGAATCAGGCAATTTTCAGAGCTTTATGGGAATTGAGAAAATGCGTTTTTTACATTAATTTAGCAAAAAAGAAAACAGCCTAAACTTAACGCTTAAGCTGTTTCTTACTGGTTGCGGAGGAAGGACTTGAACCAACGACCTTCGGGTTATGAGCCCGACGAGCTACCAACTGCTCCACTCCGCGATATATAGCCGAAGTTCATTCAGCTTATTTATTATAACGCAGGATATTCACTTTGTCAAGGGTTATTATTTGTTATGTTGTGTCGAATGGTAAAATCTGCTTTGAATTATGGGGAATTTTCCCTTTATATTTTCCATTATAATTGATTTTTAATACGCTGTGTGATAAAATAATAAAAGTTATTATTTTTTGGAGTGACAGTTTATGTGCAAAAATTGTGAAAAGAAACCGTATTATATTACAACACCTATATATTATCCGTCGGGAAATCCGCATATAGGTCATTGCTATACCACAGTTGCGTGCGATTCAATCGCTCGATACAGACGTATGCAGGGTCACGATGTAATGTTCCTCACCGGTACTGATGAGCACGGATTAAAAATCGAACAGAAGGCGGCTGAGAAGGGCATTTCTCCGAAACAGTATGTTGACGAGATTGTTGAGATTTTTAAGGGTTTGTGGAAGTTTATGAACATAAGCTACGACAGATATATCCGCACAACCGACGATTACCATATTGAAACAGTTCAGAAGATTTTTAAAGAGCTTTACGACAGAGGCTATATCTATAAGGGCGAGTACAAGGGAAAATACTGTACTCCCTGCGAAAGCTTTTGGACGGACAGTCAGCTCGTTGACGGCAAATGTCCCGAGTGCGGACGTGAGGTAACCGAGGCTAAGGAAGAGGCTTATTTCTTCAAAATGTCTCCGTTTGCAGATAGAATTGAAAAGCTTTTGACAGAAACCGATTATCTCCAGCCTAAAACAAGAGCCACCGAGCTTGTAAACAATTTTATTAAGCCGGGGCTTGAGGATTTATGCGTATCCAGAACTACGTTTAAGTGGGGCATACCCGTAACCTTTGATGAAGATCACGTTGTATATGTTTGGATTGACGCACTCTCAAACTATATCTCCGCAATCGGCTATGAGAACAATACGTTTAACGAGTTCGATAAATACTGGCCTGCCGATGTTCATATGGTAGCCAAGGATATTATGCGTTTTCACGCAATTATCTGGCCTGCCATGCTTATGGCACTTGATCTTCCTTTGCCAAAGCACCTTGCAGTTCACGGCTGGATTACCTTCAACGGTCAGAAAATGTCCAAGTCGCTCGGAAATGTTGTTGACCCGTTTGTTTTGGGCGAGCGTTACGGGGCTGACGCTATTCGTTACCATATTCTTCGTGAGATGGCTCTAGGAGCAGACAGCTCATTCTCAAACGAAATAATGATTAACCGCATAAATTCCGACCTTGCAAACGGCTTTGGTAATCTTGTTTCAAGAACGGTTGCGATGGTTGAAAAATATTTCGGAGGAACTCTTCCGGCTGAACGCGAAAGCGGTGAGTTTGACGACGACTTGATTTCTTTAGCAACCTCGCTTAAAGAAAAGGTTGACGGCTATATTGATGAGACTCAGCTCAACAACGCACTTGCTGAAATTTTCAAGGTTGTTTCAAGGGCGAATAAATATATTGACGAGACAACGCCGTGGATTTTGGCAAAGGATGAGGATAAAAAGATAAGGCTCGCTACCGTACTTTATAATCTGCTCGACACTATCCGTATCGTTGCGACGCTTTTATCAGCGTTTATGCCGACTACAATGCCCAAGGCAATCCTGCAAATCGGTGCTTGCGAGAAGTGTGCAAGCTATGAAAACGCTGACAAGTTTGGTGTCTTAAAAGCAGATGTTACAGTTAAAAAGGGAGAGGTTCTTTTCCCGAGAATTGACGTTGATAAGGAAATTGACGAGCTTAATAATATCATCAAAAACAGCGAAGTAATTGAGGAAGAAAACACTGTAGAAGAAGTTCTTCCCGAGATAGCTATTGACGATTTTGCTAAGGTTGATATAAGAGTAGGCGAGGTTAAGGACTGCGAAAAGGTTAAGAAATCTAAAAAGCTCCTCAAATTCACTATTCTTGACGGGATGGGTGAGAGAACCATTGTTAGCGGTATTGCACAGTATTATAAGCCCGAGGAGCTTGTCGGCAAGAAGATACTTTTTATCGCTAATCTTAAACCCGTTAAGCTTTGCGGAGTTGAAAGTCAGGGTATGATTTTATCCGCTGAAAACGGCGATGACCTTCAGGTTATTACTGTTGATGAGAATAAAGTAAACGGAAGCAAATTATGCTGACGAATATTTTTGATGCACATTGTCATTATGATGACGAGTGGTTCAATGAAGATAGGGAAGAGCTTTTAAAAAGTTTGCCTGAGTGCGGAGTTTCGGGCGTGGTTTGTAATGCGGTTGATTTAAAATCTGCCGAGGTTATTAAAGGCTACGCCGAAAAATATCCGTATATTTACTTTACGGCAGGCTTTCATCCCGAGAATTTGGAGAATATCCCGAGCGATTATAAAGAGCAAATTGCAAAGTATCTTAAGCACAAAAAATGCGTTGCTATCGGCGAGATAGGGCTTGATTACCATTGGGATATTCCGAAGGATTTGCAAAACCGTATTTTTGAGGAACAGCTCGCACTTTCAAAGGAGCTTGATGTTCCCGTCGTAATTCACGACAGAGAGGCTCACGGCGATACGATGGCTCTTTTGAGAAAATATAAGCCAAAAGGGCTGATGCACTGCTTTAGCGGAAGTGTTGAACTTATGCACGAGGTTATGAGGCTCGGTATGAGCATAAGTCTCGGCGGAGTTGTGACTTTCAAAAACGCACGACACAGCGTTGAATGTGCTAAAGAAGTGCCTGTTGAAAGGTTACTCCTTGAAACCGATGCTCCGTATATGAGCCCTGTTCCCAAGAGAGGCAAACGAAACGACAGCCGTAATATTGTTTACGTTGCCGAGAAAATTGCCGAGGTCAGGGGAATGGAGGCTCAGGAGCTTTTAAAAATTACGGAAGAAAACGCAAAAAAGCTTTATAATATTGATAACAAAGCCTGATAAATAAGGGGATTGTTCTATGTCAGATATAATTAGAATAATAACGGTTATTTTGGGCGGAATATCTTTTGTTTTTGTTGCATTAGACTGGTGTAAGGTATTTAAATTAAAAAATAAAATCGTAAAATTTATTGTGTATTTCACTTTCGTGATTTGTGCATTGATTTTTGAAATTGATGACATAGTTTCATGTTGTACAGGCTGGTGATATAATGAAAAAGATAATTTCTTTGTTGTTGAGCGTAGTTATTTTTGCACTCATATTCAGTGCCTGCACCGCAGATGCCAGACACGAGGTTTGTATTCGTGACGAGTTTTTCTCGGAAGAGCTTTCGGTAACTTTTCTGAATTCCGAAACTAAGGAAGAGGAAAC
>JAFLSL010000164.1 GCA_022510985.1 Ruminococcus sp.
TACATATGCTAACGGCGGTTCAGTAAACTCCTCAACATCCTTCTGGATAACAAACGATGAAATCCGCAGGGGATGGGCTATTCTTGCATCAAGAGGAACAACCTCTCTGTTCTTCAGCCGACCTGACGGAAGTACGGTTGATAATATTTGGGGTAACAATGAAATCGGACCCGCAGGTGACGACAACTACTTTAACGAAGAAGTCAGTGCGGTTAACCATTTCCATAACGCTATGAACGGCGAACCGTCCTCAATGAAAAATGTAGGCAATAAAAAGTATGTTATGATAAGCCGCGGCACAAAGGGTGCGGTAATTGTTAACAGCAACACTGCTGATTTAAACTTAAATCACGCAACAGACCTTGTCGACGGTACATATACCGACGCTGCCCATGGTTCAACATTTATCGTTAGAAACGGAACGCTCACAGGCACAGTTAAATCAGGCGAGATAGCTGTACTTTCTAATATCGACAGCACTCGCTATACACCTGAAGTTCCCGAAGAGCCTACTACTGAGGCTCCGACCACAGCTCCGACAACAACACCTTCCGTAAAAACAACTGTAAAAATAACAAAAGCTCCCTCAGCACTCTACGTAAAGGGAACATCTAAAATTAGTGTTAATGTAACTAACCCGAAGGGTGCAACTACCTACAAAAGCTCCTCAAGCAAAGTTGCTAAGGTTGACTCAAATGGTAAGGTAACCGCACTTAAAAAGGGTACTGCTACAATCACAGTAACGAATAATAATGCAAGTACTTCATTTAAGGTAACAGTTAAAAATCCTAAGCTTAATAAAACTTCTGTTACTCTTAAAAAGGGCAAGACATTTAAAATAAAAATCACAGGTAAAGTCGGAAGTGCAAAATATAAATCATCAAAGAAAAAGATTGCTACCGTAAGCTCAACCGGTAAGGTAAAGGCTAAAAAAGTCGGCAAAGCAAACATAACTGTTACAACAAACGGAATAAAGTTAAAGCTTAAAGTAAAAGTAAAAAAATAATAAATTTTTACGCAAGATAAATATTTAGGAGTGAAAGTTTTGAAAAAGAAATTAACGTGTATCGTACTTGTGATATGTATGCTTTTAATGTGTGTTGTAACAGGGAGCGTAAGCTTTCAGGCAGTTGAAACCGAAAAAACAACCTCATCCGCCTCAACAGCCGCACAAAGTAAAATCCAAGGTTCTGCGATTTTACATTGCTTTGACTGGTCATACAATTCTATCAAGTCCAACCTTCAGGCAATCAGGGACGCAGGATATACTGCTGTTCAGACATCTCCCGTTCAACCGCCTAAGGATTATAATTCAAACTGGAGAGATCAAAACGGCCAGTGGTGGAAGCTCTATCAGCCGCTCGGAATCAGAATTGCTGACAGCGGTCAGAGTTGGCTTGGCGGTAAAAACGAGCTGAAATCCTTATGTACTGAGGCTGATAAGTACGGAATTAAGGTTATCGTTGATATCGTAGCAAACCACCTTGCAAACAAGAGCGACGGCGGCGGTTACAGTAACCTTAACGACGGCGTAGACGGCGACCTTAAGCGTAGCGAGTATTTCCATACCGAGAATTATTATGCAAGCGATAATGACCGCTATTCTATGACTCACGGCCATATCGGAATGCCTGACCTTAACACAAGCAACTCTACTATTCAAAATAAGTATAAGCAGCTTCTTATCGACTGTATCAACGTTGGTGTAGACGGTTTCCGTTTTGACGCCGCTAAACATATCGAGTTACCAACCGACTCAAACGGTGGAAGTAATTTCTGGCCCACAGTTTTAAACGGTGCGTCTGCAAGCACAAGTAACGATGTTTATTACTACGGAGAAATTCTCAGTACCGCAGCAACAGATATCAAAAACTATACTCAGTATATGAGCATTACCGATAACAGAACAGGCGACTCTATGCTTGTTGCAGCGAACAACAAAAATTCCTCCGGACTTGCTGATTCGTCATACAAATTAGGAGGTGCGGCTGATAAGGCTGTGCTTTGGTGTGAGTCGCACGATACATATATGGGTCAATCCGGCTCAGCAGGTATGGGCAACACAAAAAATGTTTCAAACGATACAATCATAAAAACTTGGGCAATTGTAGCGTCACGTGCAGATTCTTCCGCTTTATTCTTTGCTCGTCCCGCCTCAAATATGGGCGATGCCAGCTCTGATACTACTTGGAAGTCGACCGCGGTAGCCGAGGTTAATAAGTTCAAAAACTTCTTTGACGGACAGAGCGAGCAGCTCTCATCCTCGGGCGATGTAGCCTACAACGAGCGTGGTACAACAGGTGTTGTAATCTCAAAACTCAGCGGCGGCGGCTCCGTATCTTTAACTGCCCACAAGATGAAGGACGGAAGCTACAAGGACTTTGTTTCGGGCGGAACATTTACTGTTTCAGGCGGACAGATCAAGGGTAACGTAGGCTCCTCAGGCGTAGCCGTTGTATATAGTCAGGAAACAGTTCCCGAAGGCCCCTCAGTTTCAATTTCTTTCAACGGTGCTAATAAAGGCGGTTCCTTTACTGACACAGCATCTGTAACTCTTCTTTCCTCAAACACAACTTCAGCAACCTATAAGCTTGGTTCAGCCTCAGCTGTATCATACAAAAGCGGAGATACGATTACAATCGGTGCAAATATGTCAGAAGGCGAGAGTGTAACTCTTGCACTTTCAGGCACAGGTACCAATGGCTCAACTGTAAATGCAAGCTACACCTTTACTAAAATGTCACAGCCTACAATTATCGGAACAACCACCGTTTATTATGACAACTCTTCAACAAATTGGAGCACTGTCTACGTTTACGCATATCGCGATAATGGAGCTCAGCAAAATGCAAGCTGGCCCGGAGTTCCTATGCAAAATCTCGGCGATAATATCTGGGGCTATGCACTCGATAGCAGCTGGAGCGATGCGTATGTAATCTTCAGTGATAACGGCAACTCTCAGTCCGATACCGGAGCAGGACACCCGATTAATCAGGGAGAGTCAAAAATCTACTTAAACGGCAGCTGGAGCGATTATGTAAAGAATAATCCGACCACAGCACCGACTACCACAATGCCGACAACCGCAAAGCCGACTACAGCACCAACAACAACACAACCGCAGAGTAACGATTATTACGGCGACGCAAACGGCGACCGTGTTGTAAATATAAGAGATGCTACAACGCTGCAAAAACATATAGCGGCAATTACGCTGATTTCCGGTGTAGCACTCCTGAAGAGCGATGTAAATTCCGACGGAAATGTTAATATTAAAGACGTAACCTGTATCCAGTGGTATATCGCTAATGTTTCGGCACGTGCCGGACGAACAGGACAGATTTTTCAGTAAATCTACGATACTAGTTTTGTGAAGTGAATATTTAATAAAGAAAACAGACTGTCGTAAAACTTTGACAGCCTGTTTTTGTTTTTATATTTTCTTATGGTAGGGTAAAATCTTTGT
>JAFLSL010000165.1 GCA_022510985.1 Ruminococcus sp.
ATGTCTGTAATAGCTTTTGAGGGACGCGGACTAAGCCTTAAATGTATTTCACCGACCTGTGTGATAATCGAGGGCTTTATAATTAACGTAGAATTTATTAGTTAGGTGAATTTATGCTTATAAAATTGATACGCTGGCTGCGAGGATATATAGTTTTCTCCGTGAGCGGAACCTTTCCCGAGCGTTTTATAAATCTTCTCAACCGTAGCGGAATAACGTATTGGGAATTACTTCCGCACGGAAAAGATTATTGCGGCAGAATGTTATTGTCGGATTATCTTCATATCCGTAAAACCGCTAAGAAAGCCTCCGTAAAACTCAGATGCAAAAAGCGAATAGGTTTTCCTTTTTTTATAAAAAAATATAAAAAAAGAAAAGGAATAGTAGTAGGTATCATTATTGCAGTAGCTGTTATGGCATTTTTAAGTCGGTTTGTTTGGGATGTACAAATAAAAGGAGCCGAGCGTTTAAGCGTATCCGAAATTAATTTTGCTCTTGAGCAGTGCGGACTTAAAGCAGGAGTTTTAAAATCATCAGTAAATTTTGAATCCGTAGAACGTGAATTGGTATTAAAAGTTCCCGAAATACGTTGGATTTCAATAAATGCCCTCAACAGCATAGCCGAAATAGAAATAAAGGAAAAATCAGTAAAACCAAAGGTGAAAAAAGAAACATATCCTTGTAATTTGAAAGCATCCTGTGACGGCGTAATTACAAAGACAATTGTATATAACGGAACTTGCGAGGTAAAAAAAGGCTCAGCTGTAAGCAAAAATCAATTGCTTGTAAATTGTGTTGTAGAAGGTGCACCCGAGCTTGAGGAAAATCTCACTTATGTCCATTCAAGCGGAAAAATTTATGCCGACGTAATAGAGGAGAACAGCTTTACTGTTCCCTTAAAAACCAGTGTAATAATTCCTGATAAGAATTATATTGAGAAATCATCCGTAAATATATTGTGGTTTAATCTTCCCTTTGCATTAAACTCTTCGCCGTCTGACATAAGGTCGAATACTTTTTTCGACTATAAACTTTGCTTAAACGAAGTAACTTTACCCCTCGGTATAAATTCAGTTAGAACCTACAGCTTTGAGAAAGTGGGGAATACGTTTAATAAAAAGAAAGCTAAAATTCTTCTAAAGAAAAAAGCTCTCTTATACGAGGCTTTTAATTTCAAAAATTATGAGATTAAATCAAAGAAATATTCCTTTAAAGAATTAAATAATAAAATAAAACTAAACGCATGCTACATTATTAATAAAAATAGAGCGGTAAAACAACGTGTTAAGGTTAATAAAAAGGTTGAGGTAAGCTGAAAAATATGTTAAGATAAATTATCTTAATGTATAGAAAGCTGATTATATGAAAATTTTATGTATAGGAGACGTAGTGGGGAAGATAGGCTGTGAATTTCTTCGCGAAAAGCTGCCGTGCCTGAAAAAGATGAAGGGCATTGATACCGTAATCTGCAACGGAGAAAACTCCTCCGATGGAAACGGAATTACCCCCTCGTCTGCAAAATTTCTTTTTGACAGCGGAGTTGATGTGATTACTCTCGGCAACCATTTTGCTCGCAGAAAAGAAGTTTTTGATTATCTTGACAATGCACCATATATAATTCGCCCTGCCAATTTCCCCGATTCCACAACCCCGGGTGTCGGATTTTGCACTCTTGATTTCGGAAGACTTCAGCTAACCGTAATCAATCTTATCGGAAATATGTATATGGAAAGCGGCGTTTCAAGTCCGTTTGAAAAAATAGACGAGCTTTTAAAAACTGTTGACAGCCGTATAATCTTAGTCGATTTCCATGCTGAAACAACATCCGAAAAGCTTGCTATGGGATATTATCTCGACGGAAAGGTCTCCGCAGTTTTCGGAACACATACCCACGTCCAGACTTCGGATGACAGAGTTTTGGAAAAAGGAACAGGCTATATAACCGACGTCGGAATGACAGGACCTCTTAATTCCGTTTTAGGAGTTAAGCCGGAAATCTCTATCGAAAAATTCAAAACCCATATGCCCGTTCGTTTTGAGCTTAAAAAAGGTCCCTGCAAAATGGAGTGCATAATTTTTGATATTGATGACAAAACAGGAAAAGCTATTTCAAGCGAGCGTTTAAGAATAATTTAAATTAACTATTGCAAAAATCTGTATTTATAGTATAATGACTTTGTATAGTTTATAAATCCAATCGTATTTGGGTGAGGAAGTGGTTTTTTAATGAATGGACAGGACTTGAAAAATGCAGTAATATCAGGTTCAAATAATATTTGTATAAAAAAGTTATATATTAATGATCTTAATATTTTCCCCGTTCCCGACGGCGATACGGGTACAAATATGTCTATGACAACTACAGCGGCAGTAAAAGCCCTTGAAGAAACAGATTCTGAGCAAATCGGAGTTGTTGCAAAAACAATAGGCTCTGCAATGCTCAGAGGTGCAAGAGGAAACTCCGGCGTAATCCTTTCTCTCTTGTTTCGCGGATTTTCAGACGGCTTAATGGGCAAGACTGAGGCTAACGGAAAAGACCTCGTTGACGCTCTCGGATTAGGTGTTGACGCGGCTTATAAGGCTGTTATGAAACCGACCGAGGGAACAATCCTCACTGTTGCCAGAGTAGGCTACGAGGGCGGACTTAAGGCTTTAAAAAAGACTGACGATGTTTTAAAGGTTTGGAGTGCTGTTTGCGACAGTGCTCAGGAGGCACTCGAAAAAACTCCCGAATATCTCCCTGTTTTAAAGAAAGCTGGCGTTGTAGACGCAGGCGGTATGGGACTTTGCACAATATTTGAGGGTATGCTTTCTTACCTTAAAGACGGCGAAGTAATTGAATACGAAGAAGATAGTACACAGCAGGAGCTTGAGGACTTCTCAAGCACAGTCGCTGAATTTGATGAGGTAATTAACTTTACCTATTGCACAGAATTTATCGTAGGCAGAGATGCAAAAATCACAACCGACCCCAACGAACTTCGTATGTTCCTTGAAACTATCGGCGACTGCGTTGTTGTAGTAAACGACGATGAAATTATCAAGGTTCACGTTCATACCGATAACCCCGGAAATGCTCTCCAAAAAGGTCTTACCTTCGGCGAGCTTATCACCGTTAAGGTTGAAAATATGAAAGAACAGCACCGTCAGCGTGTTGAAAGTAACGAAGCTAAAAAGGAAGAAAAGGTAAAGCTCGAGCCTGCAGAGCCAACCGAAGAAATCGGCTTTGTAGCAGTGGCTGCGGGAGAAGGAGTTACTAATCTCTTTAAGGATTTAGGCTGCACTCACGTTGTTTCCGGCGGTCAGTCTATGAACCCCAGCACCGATGATATTTACGAGGCTATTATGGCAACCCCTGCCAAGACCGTAGTTGTTCTTCCGAATAATAAAAACATTATTATGGCTGCTGAGCAGACAGTTCCCATGGTCGAGGACAGAAACGTTATAATTGTTCCCACCCGTAC
>JAFLSL010000166.1 GCA_022510985.1 Ruminococcus sp.
GGCAGGTGCTACTATCGCAGGCTTCTTAAAGGTTGCTGAGGCTATGAAGGCTCAGGGTTGCGTATAATCTGAAAGGATTATATCTTAATTTAAATTTTAAGGAAGATAGGTTTGACCTATCTTCCTTTTTTACTTTACAGGAAACTGTTCGTTATCCGATTTTGCAAGCGATAATTGAGTAAGTGTTTGCACTCTTTTTGTTGCAATATGCGGATTAATCGTGTATAATAAAACCAACTTTTTTAAGGAGGTTATTTTTATGATTATCGTAAATACAGAAACGATTTCAGGAAAGAATTTACAGACGCTCGGACTTGTAAGCGGTAACACGGTTCAGTCCAAAAATGCGTTCAAGGATATCGGTGCGGGCTTTAAGAGTATGGTCGGCGGTGAGCTGGTTTCCTATACAAAAATGCTTGCGGAGGCACGTGAGGTTGCTATTTCAAGAATGATTAGAAATGCTGAGGCAATGGGTGCTGACGCTATTGTTAACGTAAGATTTTCAAGTGCGTCAATTATGGATGGTGCGGCTGAAATTTTAGCTTGCGGAACAGCTGTTAAGTTTGTTTAACTTTAAGCGTATTGAATGATTAATTTAATGGCTGCGGTGTGAATCGCAGTCATTATCTTTAAAAGATTTTTTAGATATGGAGAACGGGATGAAACAGCTAAAGCTTTTTAATCTGGCGTGGCCGATATTTATCGAAACAGCTCTTTTTATGCTGCTCGGATTTGTCGACGTATTTGTGCTTAGCAAATTCGACGACTTGGCGGCAGCGTCGGTAAATACAGCTAATCAGGCGGTTTCTATTTTTACAATTGTATTTACTGTTATATCGGGTGCGAGTGCGGTGCTTATTTCGCAGTATCTCGGTGCTAAAAAAAGAGAAAAAGCCTCAAAAATTGCGGCAATTTCTATAATCTTTAATTTTTTAGCAGGCGTTTTAATCAGCCTGTTGTTAGTAGTTTTTCACCGACCGATACTTGAATTTGTCGGGGCAAAGAGGACTGTGCTCGAATTTGCGGGACAGTATCTTTCAATTGTCGGCGGATTTTTGTTTTTGCAGGCGGTACTTAGCTCAATTTCGGTTATAATCAGAAACCACGGCTTTACAAAAATCACAATGTTTGTTTCGGTTGGTATGAATATTATGAACACGGTTCTTGATATAATATTCGTACTCGGACTTTTCGGTTTTCCGAAAATGGGCATTATGGGTGTTGCCGTCGCGACAACTTTCAGCCGAATAATCGGCGTTATCGTGCTTGCGGTTGTGCTGTTTAAAAAGGTTGAAAAGCCCTCAATATTCAAGCTTTTAAAGCCTTTTCCGTTTTCGGACATCAAGGATATGTTCAAAATCGGTGTGCCGTCCGCTCTCGAAACATTTTTATATAATCTTTCCCAGCTGGTTATAACCTCAATAGTTTTGAACTATCTTACTCAAACCGAGTACATAACAAAAACCTACGTCCAGAATATAACAATGTTTTTCTACATATTTGCCGTAGCAATCGCTCAGGCATCGCAGATTATTACGGGACACCTTGTCGGGGCAAATAAGATGGACGAGGCATATAAACGTGGGTTTATTTCTTATCGGAACGCCTTGATAATTTCGATTTCTATGTGTGTGCTTGGGGTGCTTTTGAGAACACAGCTTATGGGAGCTTTTTCCGCGGACAGTGCGGTAATAGAAATTGGGGCGAATATACTTTTGATTAACGTTGCCCTCGAATTCGGTCGAACGACTAATCTCGTAGTTATTGCTAATCTGAGAGGTTCGGGTGACGTGTATTTCCCGACAGCGTGTGCAATTTTCTCTATGTGGGCGATAAGCGTTTTATGTACGTATTTATTCGCCGTAGTTTTCGGAATGGGAATTTACGGTCTTTGGATAGCATTAGCAATGGACGAATGTTTCAGAGGAGTTTTAATGCTCTGGCGTTGGAAAAGCAGAAAATGGGAGAATAAGAGAGTAGTCAGAAACTAAGATTTTGTTCCTTAATATAAAGATGAATAAAGGCGTGTACTCAAAAAGAGTACACGCCTTGTGTGTTATGTTTGATTTTTATACTCCGAACAGCATTTCGCCGTATGAGGGATAAGGCCAATAATCCGATGCGGTTTCGGTTTCCATATCGTCGCCGATTGCTCTGAGTGCCTGCATATCCGCGAATACCGTATTGCAGTAGAAGTCCGCGTATGCCTGCATATCGTCTATAAGCTCGCCCGCCTTGATTAAGTCGTTTTCAAGCTCGCTGACCTTATCGGCAAAGCATACGAGCTTTTGGCTCAAATCTGTAATAAGCTTTTTCTCTAAGCTTATCGGAATGTCCTCAGAAAGTGCCTGCTTTGCAAGAGCGGTATCTGTTAGCTGTTTAACGTAATCGGTAACAGCAGGGATAATATCCTTTTTAGCCATATCGAGCATTGTGAGAGCCTCGATGTTGATAAGCTTTGCGTAGTTTTCGAGTTCAACCTCGTATCTTGCGTAAAGTTCCTCTTTTGTGAACACTCCGCTTTCTGTAAAGAGCTTGATGTTCTTTTCGTTTATATAGTGCTGAACTGCCTGAGGAACATTTTTGAGGTTGAGAAGTCCTCTTCTTTCAGCCTCGGCTACCCATTCGTCAGAGTAGTTATCGCCGTTGAAGATAATTCTATCGTGCTCTTTGAATGTCTTAAGAATAAGTTTCTTTGCAGATTTTTCAAAGTTTTTAGCACCCTCCAGCTCATCGGCAAATTGTTTTAGCTCCTCGGCTACTGTGGTGTTGAGGATTATGTTCGCACTCGCGATATTAACTGCAGAGCCTAACATTCTGAACTCGAAACGGTTGCCTGTAAATGCAAAAGGTGAGGTACGGTTACGGTCGGTTGTATCCTTGCGTACTGTCGGAAGAACGTCTACGCCGAGGTTCATATTCTTCTTGCCCTCGCTCTCGTGTTCTTCGCCGATTTCAATCGAGTTGACTACAGCACCTAAATCGTCGCCTAAGAAGATGGAAAGAATTGCGGGAGGAGCTTCGTTAGCACCTAATCGGTGGTCGTTACCCGCCGACGCTACGGAAATTCTCATAAGATCCTGATATTCGTCAATAGCTTTTACAATAGCTGCGAGGAATAGGAGGAACTGTGTGTTTTCCGCAGGGTTTTTACCCGGCTTTAAAAGGTTCTCGCCCGTGTTGGTTGAGATTGACCAGTTATTGTGCTTTCCGCTTCCGTTAACTCCTGCAAAGGGCTTTTCGTGTAGCAGACATACAAGTCCGAATTTCTCAGCCGTCTTTTTAAGTATTTCCATTAAAAGCTCGTTGTTGTCAACGGCTACATTAGTTGTTGTAAAAATTGGAGCAACCTCGTGCTGTGAGGGAGCAACCTCGTTATGCTTTGTTTTAGCGTAAATTCCATACGACCAAAGCTCGCGGTCAAGCTCTGCCATAAACTCGCTTACT
>JAFLSL010000167.1 GCA_022510985.1 Ruminococcus sp.
CACTGTCCTACATACCTCTTATGGTGCTTGCAATGAGTTTATCCGGGCAGATTGCAAGCGGTGCAGGATACTACAGCATTATGCTTTTTTCAGGACAGGCAGTAGCAAGAATCGCGTCCGATATTATAGCTCCGTTTATGAAAATTTTCCTTGCTTTAAGTGTAGCGTCCTCGATTTCACCTAATATCAATTTAAGCGGAATCGTACGCTATATCTCAAAAATCACTAAATGGATACTTGCTTTTTCAATGACTGTTTTTACCGCAATTTTAGGCTTTAAACAGGTTATATCAATGGGTGCGGACAGCGTATCATCCCGAGCCGTAAAATTTTCACTTTCAAGCTTTGTGCCTATTGTCGGTTCCGCCCTTTCCGAAGCCTACAGAACCGTTCAGGGTTCATTCACGGTTTTAAAATCAGGAGTGGGAATAGTTGCAATTATCGCACTTATTGCAATCTATCTGCCTACAGTTTTGCAGTCAGTATTCTGGATTTTAACACTCGGACTTTCAAAATCTGTGGGTGAGGTATTGGGACTTAGAGAGCCATGCTTTTTGCTCGAAGCCGTTAGTATGGTTGTAACTACTTTGTTTGCTGTTATCCTCTGTGTGATTTCAATTTTCATAATCTCAACCGCACTTATAATTGTATTAGGAGGATTTGGATGAGCAGTATTATTTCTGTATCAGCCGTAGTCTGCACAGTTGCTGTTGCCTGCTCTATTGTTACTTTAATTGTTCCGCAGGGCAGTACAAAACGTGTTATTAATGCGGTTGTGGGTGTGTTTATTATTTGTTGTATGATACTTCCCGTGAAAAATGCCGTATCAGGTTTTACTCTTGATTTTCACATTCCGAATCTTGAAGGTAGCTTTACAGCATCTTCGGATGAGGCGTATGAAAAAGCTGTTCTCTCAGAAACAAAGTCAAGTCTGGAAAGTTCTCTTGTATCATATCTGCTCAGCAAAAATTATAAAGTAAAATCTGCTGAAATAACTCTTAACTCAAAAGTTAAATCGGGAATATATATAGAGTCTATCTGCATATATATTGATAAAAGCGAGCTTAAAAACAGTCCTGAGATTATATCTCTTACTGAAAAGAAATTTGAAACTACTCCTGAATTGTTGGTGACGTAAAAATGAAAAAGCCGGATTATAAACGACTTTTTGCAGACGAAAAAATAAAAAAATTAATTTTTATCGGCGGTGCCCTCGGAATTGCACTTATTTTCTTATCTTCATTTTTTGAAATACCGAGCGGGGAAGATGTTTCGTTAAGCGTTTCGCAGTATAAAGAGCAAATGCAAAGCTCAATAACCGAAATGCTTGAGCAGGTTGAAGATGTCGGAAAGTCTTCGGTACTTTTGACAATTGAAAATTCCGTCGAAGGAGTTTATCTTCAAAACAGCTCAACTAAAACTAAGGAAATCGAGCCGAAAATAAGAGGTGTAGTCGTTGCTTGCAGCGGAGCAGATGATCCTGTTGTAATAGCTCGTGTAACTGAAATTGTAACAAAAGCTCTGAATATTTCAGCAGCTAAAGTATGTGTAACAAAACTTGAAGAATAGAGGTAAATTATGAAAAAGTTTAAAAAACAATTTTTAGCAGCAACACTTGTTGTTGCCCTCGGTGCAGCTGTGTATCTCAATTGGAGTCTTTCAACCCCAAAAACAGTTTCTAAAACGCTGGGAGAGAGCAAGTATGTCAATGCTACGGTGTCAACCTCGGAAACTAATCAAATTTCAAAAAATAAGGCAAAAAAGACAAAAGATTTAACCACTAAACAAAAGCAGTTTTTTGCGTCCGCAAAAACTACCCGCGATTCAACTCAGGATAAAATTATAGATACAGCGTCCGAGGTTTTAAACGTAGATTCTTCTACAGACAACGAGAAAACACAAGCTCAATCAAATGTTGCGGGAGTTATAAAAAACTTTACTTTGCAGGATACTATTGAAACGACATTAAAAGCAAAGGGGTTTTCAAATTGCCTGAGCTATATAAACGAAGGCGGCTGCACCGTAACCGTTTTAAAGAAAGAGCTGAAAAAATTTAAGCCTATTCTTGTGAAGTCAACTGTAAAATCTGTGGCAAATATAGACTTTGACAAGATAACAATTGTAACAGTTTAAATGAGTGAGGGCAGATTGTCCTCACTTTTTCATTACTTTTTTCAAAAAAGAATTGAATTTTGATAGAAAATAGTGTAAAATATTAAAGTGTATATTATCATCGGAGGTATGACTATGAAAGTTGATAATGCAATAATTTTAGCAGCAGGTCGTTCCCAAAGATTTGCACCCTTAACCTATGAAATGCCCAAGGGACTTTTTAAAGTTCAGGGCGAGGTTCTTATCGAGCGTCAGATTGACCAGCTCAGAGAAGCAGGCGTTGAGGATATTTACCTCGTAGTAGGTTATATGAAGGAGAAATTCTTCTATCTCGAGGAAAAGTACGGAGTAAAGTTTGTAATTAATAATACATTTAACAATAAAGGTAATATCAATTCTCTCTATGCAGTTAAGGATGTTCTTAAGAATTCCTATATATGCTGTTCTGACCACTATTTTGTGGACAACCCTTTCCTTGAAGAGCCTGAAAGCTCATACAGAGCATGCACCTACAAATCAGGCGATTTCCGCGAGTTTGCTGTTGATATAAGCGACGTCGGTGTTATTACCGATTTCCATATCGGAAAAGGCAACTCTAACTGTATGATAGGTCACGCGTTCTTCAGCGAAAGCTTTTCTAAGAAGTTCGTTGAGCTTATGGAAAAGGAAATCAACGAATTCGGTATCCAGAATATGTTCTGGGAGGAGTTTTACGCACGCCATATCCGCGAGCTGACGATGTTCGCTAAGTTCTTTGACGAGGATAAGGTTCTTGAATTCAACTCAATTACCGACCTTCGTGCCTTTGATAAGGACTTCCTTTTAAATATCGACTCACAGATTGTACGCAATATCTGCGATGTTTTAGAGTGCGGTCCTAACGATATTAAGAACATTGAAATTATCCAAAAGGGACTTACTAACGTTTCCTTTAAATTTGACGTTTACGGCAAAACTTATGTTTACCGTCATCCGGGCGGAAGTGCCGAAAATATAATCAACCGTCAGTCCGAGGTTTATTCTCAGAATAAGGCTAAGGAGCTTGGAATTGATAAAACCTTAATCCATATCGATGTAAAGGGTTGGAAGATTTCCCATTATATTGATGATTTAGTTGAAACTGACCTTGAACATAATGATAAGCAACTTGCTCAGGTTTGTGAGTATCTCCGTATTCTTCATTCCTGCGACTTTGAAACAGTTCGTTATTTTGACTGCGTTGACGAGGCAAAACGTCTTATAGGCCTTGCCTGCAAAACAAAGGGCGATTTATTTAAAGAGTTCAGCGATATTATAGCTGATGTTGACCGCCTTAAGGTTTTCGTA
>JAFLSL010000168.1 GCA_022510985.1 Ruminococcus sp.
GGTGAAAATGACAGCGATAACCAAATCGGTGCAGGTGATCAGGGTATGATGTTCGGATATGCCTGCGACGAAACGAAGGAGCTTATGCCGCTCCCGATTTCACTCGCTCACAAACTCGCAAAACAGCTTACAAAGGTAAGAAAAGACGGCACACTCCCCTATCTTCGTCCCGACGGCAAAACTCAGGTAACTGTTGAATATAACGATGATAAGGCACTCAGAATTGATACGGTTGTCGTATCTACTCAGCACAGCGAGGACGTTACCCTCGAGAAGATACGAGAGGATATAATCAAATTTGTAATCGAGCCGATTATCCCAAGAGAGCTTTTTGTGGACACAAAGATTTTTGTTAACCCGACAGGAAGATTCGTAATCGGCGGTCCTGTGGGTGATTCGGGACTTACCGGCAGAAAGATTATTGTCGATACATACGGCGGATTTTCACGTCACGGCGGCGGTGCGTTCAGCGGTAAAGACCCGACAAAAGTTGACAGAAGTGCGGCTTACTACGCAAGATATATTGCTAAAAATATTGTTGCTGCCGGTCTTGCAAAAAAATGCGAGGTTCAGCTAGCGTACGCAATCGGTGTTGCAAAGCCTGTTTCAATTATGGTGGATACCTTCGGCACCGGCAAATATAGTGACGAAAGGCTCTCAGAGGCAGTTAAAAAGGTTTTCGATTGCCGTCCGCAATCGATTATCAGAGAGCTTGACCTTACAAACACCTCTTATCTTCCTATTGCCGCTTACGGTCATATGGGCAGAGAGGACGTAAATGTTAAGTGGGAAAACACCGATAAGGTAGATGAACTTTTAAAAGCACTTTAATATTTAATACTAAACATAGAATTAAGTCGTTCAACTTAAGCTGAACGACTTAATTTTTTTCTTATTCCATTGCAAAAATAACTCAGTCCGTCTATCGAGAGAATAATAAACAGCGGCGTCATATTATAGAGATAACGCGAGCGGGTTTCCCACACAAGGAAAAACAAAAACGCTCCGAACACTATTAGCCTTAGCAGTGTCATAAAGTTAAGTTTCGGATTTTTTATCGCTTTAAACGCGGAGATAGTCATCATCAAAATTAAAAACAGTTGAAATGCACAGCTATACGCAAAGAAAATAAAACTGTTAGGACCGTTTATAAGAATATAATCGTGAAGAATGTTTTTGTGGAGAGGGTTTTCAATATGATGAGAAATATAGTAGGTTCCGTCCTTCCATGTCCAGATTGCCTTTTTAGCGAGATGCTTTATCATTCCTTTTACACCGAATTCATCTACACGGTTTTTTATTTTATCAATATTTGCAATTGTTTTTAATTCTTTATTAGAAAATGAATGAGTATAACGGCTGTCCTGCTTATTGTAATTTCCGTTACCTTTAAGCCCAATCATAAGCCAGTGAGTATAGGGGTATTGATACTTTTCTGACATTTCAAAGGGAACTATCCCTGCTCGGTTAAATGCTGTGGTATACATTGTACAAACCATCATAAAACCCATTACAAGTGACAGTGCGAGGGCGGCGGCACGCTTAAGACTAAGCTTTAAAACTATATAAATAAGCATAGCAACCAGAAGAATAATTATACTTCCCTTTAGCTTAAAAGATAGGAACAAAAGTCCACCGCACAAAGCCGTCAAAAGATATTTTTTACTTTTTTTCCTGCAGTCGAAAGCGTATACAAAAAGATAGAGCGAGCCGATTAGAAACGGCATTGAAAGAGAATCGGTATAGTAATAAGCGGTATAGGTGTAAAAAGGTGCAAAAATCAGACATAAAAACAGTGTAAATAATGCCTTACGATCGCCGAAAAGTCTTCTCGATAAAAATACCGTTAAAACTACCGACAGGTTTATTGCAAATGTGTTTAAGATTATCGGAAGATAAACGGAGATTGAGCCTGTGAGCAGATAGCTTATGCGGTAAAGAGAGGAAAGTATGAACAGATACGCAAAATTGTTCTGATACTTTATCATATAGTGATCCATATAATCTGATTTTATTAAATCAAAATTACCGTTTTCGGCAAAGCTCGCCGCAAAACCGTTTACTATATTTACATCTGTAACCGGTTTGCTCGCCAAAAGATAGCCGAAAGCAAGCTGTAAAGCAAACATAAAGGCACATACAATCAGAATTAAAAGAGGTATATACTCTTTTATGTTATTTATTCTCGAAAGCTTTGAGTGGTCTTGAATGCGGTTATAGATTAAATAAATAAGGACAAAAGCAGAGAACATCAGTAACATTGTGAATACAATTTCTACCTGCTGTTCAGGGGAACAATGAAGAACATTGACATCACTCTCGTTTTGATATCCGACATCTATAATCAATACAAAAAGCACTGCAAATACTGTAAAAAAGATTATTGAGAATATTTTATTTAAAATACTAGGAATTTTTAACTTACTCATAGGGTTCTCCAATATTTACTCACATTTAATTTGTGCAAAAAATTTGTTTCTACTTAATAAGTGTCAAAGAAAGGTAAAAAAGTTTCAAAATTATAAAATTATATTTAAACTTTAAACACAAATTAAAAACACCCGAGATAACTAAAAATACCCGAGAAAAACTCGGGTATGTAAATTATTGCAGTCCAAATGATATTGAAATTGCATCATTGACTTTATTCATTGAGCTTTCGTCAACCGAGCCCATACGCTCCTTAAGACGTTGTTTATCAATTGTTCTTATCTGTTCTAAAAGAACGACGCTGTCCTTGGAAAGTCCGCAGGCATCAGCTACAATCGGGATATGGGTTGGAAGGTTTGCTTTTGACTGCTGGCTTGTTATTGCGGCGGCGATTACCGTCGGGCTGTAGCGATTTCCGACATTATTCTGTACTATTAAAACAGGTCGAACTCCGCCCTGCTCCGAACCTACTACGGGTGAAAGATCTGCGTAAAAAATATCTCCACGTTTTATACTCACGGTTTTACCTCCAAAATTTATTCTATCAGTATTTTTACCGTTTTGGAAATTTTTATACTTAGTACCGCTAATATATTATTTTTTTACGCAGGTATGGTGAAATTAATTTATCTCTTTAATCTTTTTTAATTTAGCTTTAAATTTATTTTCTTTTAAAGAAATTTCTTTTATTAAACCGGTTGAAAAATCGGTTGTGAGAGTATACATTCCGCTGTCACAGTTACCTTTATATTCCGCAAAAGAATTATATTCTCCCTGATATATGCAGTTACCCTCCTTTTTTATACTTCGTATTACGTTATAAATTATCTCTGCAAATGAGGTATTCGGCAGATAGCTGCCGTCGGCGTCTATATTAAAATTTTTGTAGGATATTTTAAAATTACCGTCCTTATAGGAATATGTATAGCCGTTCATACACTCGGGGGATTTCATTTTAATAACAATAAAATC
>JAFLSL010000169.1 GCA_022510985.1 Ruminococcus sp.
GCGTTACAAACCACATCAAGGATACCGCTGTAGGTTATCTTATGCAGAAGGAAATTGACTACCTCGGAAATGCCGTTGAAAATCCTGTAAGACCTTTCGTTGCTATTCTCGGCGGTGCTAAGGTTGCAGATAAGCTTAACGTAATCTCAAACCTTCTTGAGAAGTGCGACACACTGATCATCGGCGGAGGTATGGCTTATACATTCCTCAAGGCTAAGGGCTATGAAATCGGTAAGTCATTAGTTGACGATACAAAGCTCGATTACTGCAAGGAAATGATGGATAAGGCTGAAAAGCTCGGCAAAAAGCTTCTTCTCCCCATCGACACAACTGTTGCTAAGGATTTCCCCGATCCTATTGACGGACCTGTTGACGTTGAGATTGTTGACGCTGACAAGATTCCGGCTGATATGGAAGGACTTGATATCGGAACTAAAACTCAGGAACTCTTCGCTGAGGCTGTTAAGTCCGCCAAGACCGTTGTATGGAACGGACCTATGGGCGTATTTGAAAACCCGACTCTTGCAAAGGGTACAATCGCTGTAGCTCAGGCTCTTGCTGATACAGACGCTACAACAATTATCGGCGGCGGCGACAGTGCGGCTGCTGTAATTCAGCTCGGCTACTCCGATAAGATGAGCCACATCTCAACAGGCGGCGGTGCTTCTCTCGAATATCTCGAGGGCAAGGTTCTCCCCGGCATTGATGTAATCGCTGATAAATAAAAATTTAAAACAGGTTGGGCGGGACTATGTGCCCGCCCGCTCATTTGAATAACAAGAAAGGGAAGATAAATTATGAATAAAGCTAAAAGACGTGCTGTTATTGCGGGCAACTGGAAAATGAACAAAACTCCCAGCGAGGCTAAAACTCTTCTCGAGGAAATTATCCCCGTAGCAAAGGGTGCTGACGCTGAGGTTATCGCTTGCGTTCCTTATGTTGACCTTGCTATTGCAATCGAGACAGTTAAGGGAACTAACGTTAAAATCGGTGCAGAAAACTGCCACTGGGCAGAAAGCGGTGCTTTCACAGGCGAAATCTCAACAGGTATGCTTAAAGAAATGGGCGTTGAGTATGTAGTAATCGGCCACAGCGAACGCCGTCAGTATTTCGGCGAAACTGACGAAACAGTTAACAAGAGAACTAAGGCTGCCTTAGCTGCAGGATTAAAGCCTATCGTATGCGTCGGCGAGCTTCTTTGGGAGCGTGAGTGCGATATCACGGAAGAGGTTATTGCACGTCAGATTAAACTCGACCTTTACGATGTATCCGCAGAGGACGCTAAGAAAACTATCATAGCGTACGAACCTGTTTGGGCTATCGGTACAGGCAAAACCGCTACAGCAGAGCAGGCTGAGGAAGTTTGTGCATTTATCCGTGCAGAGCTTGCTAAGAAATATGACGAAGAAACCGCTCAGGCTATTACAATTCAGTACGGCGGCTCTATGAATGACGCAAACGCTGCTGAACTTCTCTCAAAGGAGAACGTTGACGGCGGTCTTATCGGCGGTGCATCTCTTGTAGCTGAAAAATTCGGTGCAATTATTGACGCTGCAACAAAAGGGTGAGTACCATATGAAAAAACCTTTAATTCTTATGATTTTGGACGGCTTTGGTATCGCTCCTGCCGAGGGAAACGCTATCGCTGCCGCAAACAAACCTAATCTCGACCGACTTTTTGCAAATAATCCGATTACACAAATCGGGGCTTCGGGTCTTGATGTCGGACTTCCCGACGGACAGATGGGCAACAGCGAGGTTGGTCACACAAACATTGGTGCAGGACGTATAGTTTATCAGGAGCTTACAAGAATTACAAAGACAATTCAGGAAGATAAGCTCAAAGAAAACGAGGCTATCGTTAACGCTATGGACAACGCTCTCAAAAACGGCACAAGCCTTCATCTTATGGGACTTATGTCACCGGGCGGAGTTCACAGCCATATGGAGCATCTTTACGGCATCTTAGGGCTTGCTAAGGCTAAGGGGCTGGAGAAAGTTTACGTTCACGCTTTCCTCGACGGACGAGATGTTCCGCCTTCATCAGCTAAGGAATATGTTACTGAGGCAATAGACAAGATGAAGGAAATCGGTGTCGGAAAAATCGCCACAGTCAGCGGACGTTACTATGCTATGGACAGAGACAACCGCTGGGAGCGTGTTCAAAAAGCTTACAGTGCACTCGTTTACGGCAAGGGTGTTGAGGCTGACTGCCCCGTAGAAGCTATTCAAAACAGCTACGACAACGAGGTAACAGACGAATTTGTAGTTCCCATCGTTATTAAAGGCGGAGATACAATCAAAGAAAACGACAGCGTTATTTTCTTTAACTTCCGTCCCGACAGAGCTCGCGAAATCACACGTACACTCGTTGATCCCGACTTTGACGGTTTTGAGAGAGAAAACGGATTTTTCCCGCTTACCTTTGTATGTATGACGCAGTATGACGCAACTATGCCGAATGTTGACGTTGCGTTCAAGCCACAGAGCCTTGACAACACTCTCGGCGAGTACATCTCCAAAAAGGGTATGCAGCAGCTCAGAATTGCCGAGACAGAGAAGTACGCTCACGTAACCTTCTTCTTTAACGGCGGCGTTGAAAAGCAATATGACGGCGAGGACAGAATTCTCGTTAAATCCCCTGCGGTTGCAACCTACGATTTACAGCCTGAAATGAGTGCCCCCGAGGTTACCGAAAAACTCGTTGATGCAATTAAAACAGGCAAGTATGATATGATTATCCTTAACTTCGCAAACTGCGATATGGTAGGACATACAGGCGTGTTTGAGGCTGCAGTTTCAGCTGTTGAGGCTGTTGACAAATGCGTAGGCGAGGTAACAGACGCTATTGCTGAGATGGGCGGTGTAGCTCTCATCACAGCAGACCACGGCAACGCGGACAAAATGGTTGACGAGGACGGCAAGCCGTTCACGGCTCACACCACAAATCCTGTTCCATTCTGCGTAATCGGCTATGACTGTAAATTACGCGAGGGCGGAGTTTTAGCGGATATTGCTCCTACAATGCTTGAAATTCTCGGACTTGAACAGCCTGAGGAAATGACAGGCAAGAGCCTTATTGTATAATTAAATTTCGGGGAGATAAAGTGATTTATTCAATCTTATCTTCCCGATTTTTTTAAAACTATTGCCATATATAGTCAAAATGTGCTAAAATAAGATAGCTTTAAAATACAAAGATAAAGAAAGGCTGATAAAAATGATTAAAAAGATATTATGCACAGCTCTAATCGCTTCTGTTATGGCTATGTTCGCAAGCTGCGGTTGTGCAGGAAACACAGTTGAAACACATCCGCCCGAGTCAATTGAAATTACTCCTGAAATTCAAATCGGTCAGTACGCAAGCTACGTTACTCAGTATAAATGGATTAA
>JAFLSL010000017.1 GCA_022510985.1 Ruminococcus sp.
ACATTTAACAATACAATTGTTACAATTTCTGATACAAACGGCAACGCAGTATCATGGGCAAGTGCAGGCGAGCTCGGATTCCGTGGTTCACGTAAGTCCACTCCGTTTGCTGCTCAGTCTGCTGCTGAGACTGCCGCTAAAACCGCTATCGACTATGGTATGAAGAGCGTAGAGGTTTACGTTAAAGGCCCCGGTCAGGGACGTGAGGCAGCTATCAGAGCATTACAGTCCGCAGGTCTCGAAGTTACTATGATTAAGGACGTAACTCCGATTCCTCATAACGGATGTCGTCCTCCGAAGAGAAGACGTGTATAGTATATAAAGGAGGAAATTTAAGATGGCAAAAAACAGACAGCCTATCGCTAAACGCTGCAGAGCTCTCGGTATTTCTCCTGCAGTAATGGGTTATTCGGGCAAGAGTTCATTCAGAAACCCGAACGGTAACTCAAGAAGAAAGAAGAGTGAATACAGCCTCCAGCTTACAGAAAAGCAGAAGGTAAAGTTCATTTACGGTATTATGGAAAAGCAGTTCAGAGCTTACTATGAGAAGGCTGAAAAGGCTCAGGGTAAGACAGGTTCTGTACTCCTTACTCTTATTGAACATAGACTTGACAACGTAGTTTTCAGACTGGGTCTTGCTTCTACTCGTCGTGAGGCTCGTCAGCTCGTTAACCATGCTCACTTTACAGTAAACGGCAAGAAGGTTAACATTCCTTCTTACCTCGTAAAAGTCGGCGATGTAATTGAGGTTAAGGAGAGCAGTGTTTCTACAACTCGTTTTAAGGCGATTGCAGAGAATAATTCTACAGTTGCTCCGAAATGGCTCGAGAAGGCATCAAACAATCTCGGCGGCAAGGTAATTGCTGAGCCTGAGAGAGATGATATTGACTTCCCGGTAGAAGAACATCTCATTGTCGAGTTGTACTCCAAGTAATCCACATAAGTTTATTAAAGGCAGATTACAAAATGACAGCTATTATTTAGCTGCCTAATAAGGAGGATTCGCTATGATAGAGATTGAAAAACCAAGAATAGAAACAGAAGAACTCACTGATGACGGAAAATACGGCAGATTTGTCGTAGAACCTCTTGAGCGTGGATTCGGTAATACATTAGGAAACAGTTTAAGAAGAGTGCTTCTCTCTTCGCTCGAAGGCTGTGCGGTTACTTCTATCAAGATTAACGGCGTGCTTCACGAGTTCTCAACTGTTCCGGGCGTAAAAGAAGACGTTACTGAAATCGCACTTAATATTAAGAGCCTCGTTCCAAAGCTCCTTGATACAGCTCCCAAGGTAGTAGAGATTGCTGCCGAAGGTCCTTGCAAGGTAACTGCTGCTGATATAAAGCACGACGCAGAGGTTGAAATTCTCAATCCTGAGCTTCATATCGCAACCTTAGAGGACGACGCAAAGCTTAATATTGAAATCACACTCGACAGAGGCAGAGGCTACGTTCCGGGCGAACGCAACAAGCAGCTCTCCGGCAACAACGTAATCGGTGTTCTGCCAATTGATTCGATTTATACACCTGTTTTAAAGGTTAACTATACTGTAGATAATACCCGTGTAGGACAGATTACTGACTACGATAAGCTCACTCTCGACGTTTGGACAAACGGTGTTATTAACGCACAAGAGGCTGTTTCCTTAGCAGCTAAGGTACTCACCGAGCACCTTAATCTCTTTGTTAATCTCTCCGACAGCGTTACAAACAGTGAGATTATGGTTGAAAAGGACGAGAAGGGCAAGGAAAAGGTACTCGAAATGACTATCGAGGAACTCGACCTCTCCGTTCGTTCGTTCAACTGCTTAAAGCGTGCAGGTATCAATACAGTTGAAGACCTTACAAACAAAACAACAGAGGATATGATGAAAGTTCGTAACCTTGGACGTAAGTCGCTCGAGGAAGTTGAGTTTAAGCTCGACAGCCTTGGCTTCAGCCTGAAGAAGGAAGACGAATAATCCTTTTAAAATAAGAAAAAGGAGTGAATTAGTATGCCAGGTACAAGAAAGCTTGGAAGAACTACTGCCCAGAGAACCGCAATGCTCCGTGCAATGGTTACTTTCCTTTTAGAAAAGGGCAAAATTGAAACTACAGTTACTCGTGCTAAAGAGGTTAGCTCAATGGCAGAGAAGATGATTACTATATCTAAGGACAATACTCTCGCAAATAAGCGTCTTGTTATGAGATTCGTTACTAAGGAAGATGTAACAAAGAAGCTTTTTGATGAGATCGGTCCTAAGTACAAGGACAGAAACGGTGGTTATACCCGTATCACAAAGATTGGTCCTCGTCGCGGCGACGCTGCTGAGATGGCAATCATCGAGTTAGTTTAATTACTAAAGCTTAAAAAGCACTACCTTTAAGGTAGTGCTTTTTCTTGCTCTAATTTAAGATTTATGTTATGATTATTACTTGACGGGGTGAGGAAATGAGGCTCAATAAAAAATACAGAGGCATAGTTATGATAATTATATCAGCGTTTTGTTTTGCGTTGATGAATATGTTTGTGCGTCTTTCGGGAGATTTGCCAACGCCGGAAAAAAGTTTTTTCAGAAATTTTGTTGCTTTCATATTTGCCCTTGTTATTATGATAAAAAATAAAGACAGCTTTAGCTTTCAAAAGAGAAATCTTCCGCTTTTGCTCGGTCGTTCAATTGCGGGAACAATCGGTATCCTCGGAAATTTTTACGCTGTTGACCATCTCGCTTTAGGCGACGCGTCAATTCTGAATAAAATGTCGCCGTTCTTTGCGATAGTTTTCTCGCTGATTTTCCTTAAAGAAAAACTGAAATTTCCGCAGGTTGTAATTCTCATCGGTGCGTTTATCGGTGCGATGTTCGTTGTAAAACCAAGCTTTGTTAATGCCGATTTAATCCCCTCACTGTGCGGACTTTTAGGCGGAATCGGTGCAGGTGCGGCATATTCTATGGTAAGAGCCTTAGGCAAAAGAGGGGAGAAGGGCAGCTTTATCGTCCTCTTCTTCTCGGGAGTAAGCTGTCTGAGTATGATACCGTTTATGATATTCGATTTTAAAATGTTCAGTCTGCAACAGCTCGTTGTCCTGCTTTTAGCCGGACTTGCCGCGGCAGGCGGTCAGTTCTCTATTACAGCCGCTTATTCATACGCTCCCGCAAGAGAAATTTCGATATACGACTACAGCCAGATTATTTTTGCCTCAGCACTCGGATTTTTCGTATTTGCCGATATTCCTGATATGTATTCCGTAATCGGTTATGTGATTATTGTAGCTATGGCACTTGTAATGTTTATTTATAATAATAGAAAAGAGCCTTCTCAAAATTGAGAAGGCTTTTATACAAATATGGTCTGAACAAAAATCATATAAAGCACCGTGCTCACACCGATACTCAAAAGTACGTTTCCCTTCCAAAGGTGAAGTGCCACGGCGACAGCTATGCAGACAAGCTCGGGGATACCAAAGCTTCCGCTTGTAAAGTTTACGTTTCTTAAACAGTAAATCAAAAGCACGCTCATTATTGCCGACGGTAAAACATTGCCGAGATACTTTATCCACTTCGGTGCTTCTTTGCCTCTGTCGAACAGAATAAAAGGAAGAAATCGCGTCAAAGCTGTGACTATAGCCATAGCCGCTATAATCGAAACAGAAGTCCAAAAATCACTCATAACCGTGCCTCCTTTTCCTCAAATATGGGACGTAAGCACATAAGCAGTACCGATACAACAAATAACGCCGGTATAAGGAAGTTGTCCGCACCGAGTAAAACTAGACTCAAAATCGGAACTGCAAAGCCGATTAATGCTGGTATGTGATTTTTGTTGTTTTTCCATTGTTCAACAACGAGTACAGCGAACAGTGCTGTCATAACAAAGTCTATGCCTTTTGAGTTGAATGTAAGAAGCGAGCCGATTGATGCACCCAACACACTTCCGATTATCCAATAAATGTGGTTTAAAAGCGTGATTGCTGTGTAAAAATAAGCGGGTTTAATATCTTTCGGGGCTTTTGTAGTCGAAACGAGAGCGTATGTTTCGTCCGTAAGTCCGAAAATCATATAGAGCTTAGACTTTCCCGTACCCTTGTACTTGTTTATCAGCGACAGTCCGTAGAAAAAATGCCTGAAATTAAGCAGAAAGGTCATAAGTATAACCTGCGGTATCGTTGCACCGACAGCTAAAAGCTCAACGCAAAGAAACTGTCCTGTACCGGCATAGATAAAAATACTCATAAAAAATGCCCATATCGGACCGTAACCCGCGGATTGCAGTAAAATTCCGAATGCAAATCCCAGCGGAATGTACCCGAATAATACAGGCAAAGTATATTTAAATGTGTCTTTAATAGCTTTCATTTAAATCACCGATGTATAATTTCCCAAAAATTATAACATATTTTCCGTTTATCTACAACCTTATTTTAAAGAAGAAAACAAACACCCTGAATGCCTAAAAATCCAGGGTGTTTTATGATTGTTTTATTTTTTTGAAATTACTGAAATTGTGCATTTCAGTTTTAATCCGTTTGTTTTAACGGTGATAGTAGCTTTTCCTTTCTTTTTAGCTGTGACTTTACCCTTTGAGTTTACCTTCACAACCTTTTTATTGCTTGAAGTAAACTTAGCTTTGCCAACCTTGCCCGTAATTTTCAGCTTAAAAGTAGTGCCCTTTTTCATTGATCTTATGGTACTGTTCAGCAGAGGTTTTTTAACGGTAATCTTAAACTTCACAGATACTCCGTTATTGCTTATGGTAATAGTAGCCGTACCTTTACCAACGCCGGTAATCGTTCCGTTGGAACTGACCTTTGCGATTTTTTTATCAGAACTTGTGTAGGTTATCTTGCCGTTTCCGTTTTTAACGGTAGCTTTAATCTGTGTTATGCCTTTTACATAAATACTATCCGAGGACTTTTTAAGAGTAATAGTTGTCTTTTCAGGAACTTTGCCCAGACTGATAAAACCAAAACCATTGCTATTTGCATATCGTTCTGCCTCTGCTCCGCTGTAGCCTGTAATAGTAAAATTATCTATCTTTTTAAATATTTGATTATCAGAGTCATAACAATATCCGAATGCTCTGATGCCTATAAAGTTAACGCTTATTGGAATTGTTATGCTTTTTAAGTTTGTGCAATATAAAAATGCAGATTCGCCTATGCTTATAACACTATTACCAATTGTTGCAATTACCAATTTTTTGCAACCATAAAATGCATCAGCAGCTATACTTATAACACCGTTACCGATTATTGCACTTGTTATATTTGTGCAATTATAAAATGCTCCGTAACCTATACTTATAACGCTGTCGGGAATTGTTATACTACGCAGACTTTCGCAATTATAAAATGCCCGATCATATATGTATTTAACACCGTTGCCGATTGTTACGTTTGTCATTTGTGTGCAATCATCAAATGCTCCCGCACCTATATTTATAACACTATCGGGAATTGTTATGCTTTTTAGATTACTGCAATATGCAAATGCATTACCTGCGATTCCGACAGTATCTTTCTTCAGTACCACGGTTTCAAGCAAATCACCTTTGCATTCATAAGCAACTTTTCCCGCATATACCATTCCTTCGGGTTGGTTGTCATACCAAGCTGTATCAGAAAACGCGAATTCTCCTATACTTTTAACGCTGTCAGGAATTGTGATACTTGTTAAGCTTGTGCAGGAAGTAAATGCACCACTATCTATACTTGTTGTGCCATCGGGAATCGCTATAGCGTTTAACGATTCACAAAAAGCAAAAGCGTTTTCTTCTATCCTTTTGACGTTCTTACCGATTGTTACGCTTGCAAGATTTTTACAGTTTCCAAACGCCCAACTTCCGATGCGTTCAACGCTGTTTCCAATTGTTACGTCTGTTAGACTAGTGCAAGAGGAAAATGCCTCACTGCCGATATTTTGCACTGTGTTCGGAATTGTAACACTTGTTAGATTTTTACACCACGAAAACGAATATTTACCGATGATTGTAACAGTGTAGCCTTCAAGGCTATTTGGGATTATTAGTTCTGTAGAATTGCCATAGTAATCTGTAATTTCAGCTGTGCCGTTATCAAGAATTAAATACTCAAAATCACCGCTCTTTTTATATGAGGTTAGTTTTGTATCTGTCACTACTGCATTTACCGAAAATGGAAATGCTGCAAACACGCTTATTAAAGCTAATATAAGACTTATAGTTTTTGTGATGTGTTTCATTTTCTGAATTTCCAAAAAGTTATCTCCAAAGAAAAACCGCAAAATTCTAAAAATTCTTTTAAAATTTTGCGGTAATTTGTTTTATATTATGCCCAGTTTAATGTATCGTTATAAATGTTGATGTAATCCTGAGCGGAACGCTCCCAGCTGTTGTCGCTCATCATTGCACGCCACATAAGCTGATGCCAGCCTTCGTTATCCTGAATGCCCCAGAGTGCTCTTCTTACAGCACCCTGTAAATCAGCGGTGTAGTAGTTGGCAAAGGTAAAGCCGTTGCCGTAGCCGTCAGCACTGTCGAATACAGAGTCCTTAAGTCCTCCTGTTTCACGAACTACGGGGATTGTACCGTAACGCAAAGCTATCATCTGCGAAAGTCCGCAAGGCTCCATCTTAGAAGGCATAAGGAATATATCGGCACCCGAGTAAATCTTGCGTGCAAGCTCAGGTACAAAGCCCTGACAGAAGCAAAGACGACCCGGATATTTCCACTGCATATCACGGAAGAACTGCTCGTATTCCTCGTCGCCCGAACCGAGAATTACAAACTGCATATTTTCTGTGTTCATAAGCTCCTCAAGTCCCATACGAACGAGATCCAAGCCCTTATGCTCAACAAGACGTGTAACCATAGCAACGATAGGAACATCCCATCTCTGCTCAAGGCAAAGACGCTCCTGAAGTTTCTGCTTACAAACTCCCTTACCGCTCATATCGTCCTTTGAATAGTTGCAGTAAAGCTGATAGTCGGTTTCGGGGTTGTAGCTTTCAAGGTCAATACCGTTCTTAACTCCGCAAAGCTTATAGTGACGAAGGTTAAGCTCGTTATAAAGTCCGAAGCTGTACCACGGGTCACGGATTTCAAGTGCATAAGAAGGTGATACCGTAGTAACTCTGACTGCGGTTTCAATCGCACCCTTAACCATATTGAGCTTACCGTCCATTTCGAGCAGCTTAGTCTCCTCAGCAGGAATACCTACGCACTCGGTGTTAACCTCCCAGCCGTACATTCCCTGATACTGAATGTTATGAATAGTAAAGATATTTTTAATGTTAGCATACCACGGATTCTTCGAGTAGAAAAGATAGTAATAGGTCGGAACCAACGCGGTCTGCCAGTCGTTTGTATGAATAATATCGGGATGGAAGTCGATATACGGCAGCATTTCGAGAATAGCTCTTGAGAAGAACGCAAATCTCTCCGCGTCATCGTATGAGCCGTAAAGTGTTCCACGCTTAAAGTAATACTCGTTGTCGAGAAAATAGTATGTGCAGTCATTCCATCTTGCCCAGAAAAGTCCGCAGTACTGATGTCTCCAGGCAACGGGAACGGTAAAGTTGGCGATAAAATTCATTTGATTTTTGAGGTCCTGCGGAATTGTTCCGTAAAGCGGCATAACAATTCGGCAATCCTGACCTTTTCGGCACAGAGCATGGGGGAGAGAGCCTGCTACGTCGGCAAGTCCGCCCGAGCCTGCAAAGGGATTGGCCTCAGATGTACAGTAAAGTATTCTCATTTGTATATCCTCCTTAGTTAATTACAGATTTCTTTTCAATATGAATAGGATACGAGTCAGCACCCGCCATCGCTTTCCCCGATGCAATTTCAACATCTTTGTCAATGATAAGGTAGTTTAAGTTGCAGTTCTCACCGATTTCGGTATCCTGCATAATAATGCAGTTGCTTACCTTAGCACCTTTAGCGATATGAACGCCCTTAGAGATTACGCAGTTCTCAACTTCGCCCTCAATAAAACATCCCTGAGATACGAGCGAGTTTTTAACTTTGCTTGTCAATCCGTATTTACACGGAGCGTCATCTCTGACCTTTGTGAGAATCGGTCTGTCGGTCTGGAAAAGTTCCTTTCTGAGTTCCCAATTCATAAGTTTCATATTGAATTTATAGTATTCGTTCATCGAGCTGATTATCGCACAAGTGCTCGGACATTCATACGCGAACACGGTGTACTCGTCTACCCACTTCTGAATAAGACGCATAAAGTCAAGTTCGTTTTCACTTATAGCTTTATTAATAAGGCTTAGGAAAAGTTCTTTTTTCATAAGCAGAGTTCCGAGGTATATGTTAGCTTCACCTGTAATATTCGGCTGAATGAAAACCTTTTCAACCTTTCCGATATTGTCGTGCTTAATCGTCATCGGAGTCAGCTTTTCCGGAACATCCATATGCTTATAAACTAATGTGATATCAGCGTTGTTAACAGAATGAAGATAGAAAAGCTCCGAGAAATCTACGTTAAATATTACGTTGCTTTCCGAAATGAGAACATAGTTCTCGTCAGCGTCCTCAAAATATCCTCTCAGTTGATAAAGCGTTTCAACTTTATTTGAAAAGCTTACGCCTGCGTACGGAGGAAGAATTGTAATTCCGCTTCTCTTTTTGGATAAGTCCCACGCGGAGCCTGAGCCGATATGATCCATAAGCGACATAAATCCGCTTTTTGCAACGATGCCCACATTGTTGACATTTGAGTTTGCGAGGTTAGATAAAACGAAGTCAATCATTCTGTATTTTCCGCCGATTGGAACAGATGCGGTTGTGCGGTGAGCGGTTAGCTCTGTTAAAGTTGTTTCACAGGAATTTGAAAAAATTAATCCTAATACGTCATTACTTTTCATCTTTTAAACCTCCATATCCTTATCAATCATAGCCTTAGGAGGTACTACAACGTTATCTCCGATTTTAAGGTTATCGCCGATAACGGTTACGCCCCAGTCGTCGCGGTTTTCAACGTCGCTCGGATTAGCACCGACTACGGCGTTCTTTCCGATAACGGAGTTTTCCGCAACAATGGCGAATTCAACTTTTGCACCGTCCTCGATTACTGCTCCGGGCATAATAATCGACGAGTTTACGGTCGCCCCTTTTCCGATTGTAACACCGGCGAAAAGTATTGAGAACTCAAGGTCGCCGTTTACATTACAACCGTCTGCGATTAATGAATTCTGAATTGAAACTCCGTCAGCTATGTAATGCGGAGGCATCATCGGGTTGCGTGAATATACATTGTTGAGGTCAAGAGCAACATTCGGGTCGAGAAGATCCATATTAGCTTCCCAAAGGCTGTCGATAGTTCCGACATCTTTCCAATATCCTTCGAACGGATATGCAAACATTCTCTCGCCGGCATTTAACATTGCGGGAAGAACGTTTTTACCGAAATCGTTTGAAGAATCCGGGTCGTTAGCATCGTCAATAAGATATTTTCTAAGCTCCTTCCAGCTGAAAATATAAATTCCCATTGACGCGTTTGTGCTCTTTGGATGCTCAGGTTTCTCGTCAAATTCGTAAATCGAGCCGTCCTCGTTAGTGTTTAAAATTCCGAAACGAGATGCCTCTTCTTTAGGAACATCAATAGCAGCAATAGTACACGCCGCCTTGTTCTTTTTATGGAACTCAAGCATTTCGTTGTAATCCATTTTGTAAATATGGTCACCCGAAAGGATAAGCACATAATCGGGATTGTACCTGTCGATATAGCTGATATTCTGATAAATTGCGTTAGCCGTTCCCGAATACCAGTCCGCACCGCCTAAAGCCTCATAGGGGCTTAAGCAGTTTGCACCGGAATGCATACCATCAAGATCCCACGGCTGACCGTTGCCGATGTACTCGTTAAGCACCAAAGGCTGATATTGTGTGAGAATGCCTACAGCCTCAATTCCGGAGTTTACGCAGTTTGAGAGAGGAAAATCTATAATTCTGTACTTTCCGCCGAAAGGAACCGCAGGCTTAGCGAGCTTTTTTGTAAGAACTCCGAGTCTTGAGCCCTGTCCTCCTGCGAGAACCATAGCCACAACCTTTTGTTTAGGTATCATTTTTTGACCTCCGTATAATTTATATTAAGATTATTATTTGTTTATTTTTAAAGGATTTTTAAAAATTTTCTTTGCGTGAGCTTTTTTAGCAACCTTTTTCTTTTCGACCTTTTCCTTAACGGGACGCTCAAGTTTTTCCCTGAGTTTTATAAAGCTTACGGACAGCGGCGGAATTTTAATTTTAATCGCCTGGTTATATCCGTGAATTGCTATATCGACTGTCTTAATTCCTTTTCCGTTGCTAACTCCGCTACCGCCGTAACGCGGGTCGTCAGAATTGAACACCTCGTCATAAATTCCGTATTCGGGAACACCGATATAATAATTTTCGTGAGAAGTCGGCTGGAAGTTGCATAGCACAATTAGCTCCTCGCCGTTTTTGGCAATTCTTCTGAATGCTATAATGCTCTTTGTATAGTCGTCGTGATGAATCCAGTTAAAGCCTTCCCAATTAAAGTCAACCTCGTAAAGCGGCTTGTTTTCCAGATAGAATCGGTTTATATCTCGGTAGAAATCGTGGAGCATGCGGTGGTTTTCGTCCGCTAAAATTGCCCAGTCAAGCTCGGAATTTGAATCCCATTCCCTTTCCTGACCGATTTCACTTCCCATAAACAAAAGCTTTTTGCCGGGATGTGCTATCATATATGCGATAAATGTGCGTACACAAGCAAGCTTTTGTGCAGGATCTCCGGGCATTTTATCTATAAGGGAATGCTTTCCGTAAACAACCTCGTCGTGTGATATAGGAAGTATAAAGTTTTCCGAGAAAGCGTAGAAAAAGCTGAATGTTAAGCTGTCGTGGTTAAACGGCCTCCACAGCGGGTCGAGCGACATATAGTGGAGCATATCGTTCATCCAGCCCATATTCCATTTATAGTCAAAGCCGAGTCCGCCCTTGTCAACATCAGCGGAAACGAGAGGCCACGAGGTGCTCTCCTCGGCAATCATCATCACGTCGGGGTGATACATATGAATGGCGGTGTTCATTCTCTTTATAAACTCTACCGCCTCTAAATTCTCCTTGCCGCCGAGCTCGTTTGGGTCCCACTCGCCCTTTGGCCTGTTGTAGTCGAGATAGAGCATAGACGCAACTGCGTCAACGCGGATT
>JAFLSL010000170.1 GCA_022510985.1 Ruminococcus sp.
GTTCCCATACCGAACACAGAAGTTAAGCTCAGTGGTGCCGAAGATAGTTGGCTGGCGACGGCCTGTGAAAATAGGGAGATGCCAACACATAAAGTGTCCACCCAATAGGGTGGGCGTTTTTCTTTTTAAAAGCAGAGTGATTAAAAGTAGAGTGACGGATATGAATTTTACCCAAAACCAAAAATCTGTATGGGATTTTTTTAAAACAACAGAAAAACCGATAATTTTGTACGGAATGGGCGATGGAGCTGACAAGGTTCTTGATCAGTTTGACAAGCTTGGTATTCATGTGTACGGAGTTATGGCGAGTGATGATTTTGTCAGGGGTCAGAATTTCCGCGGCTTTACGGTAAAAAAACTCAGCGATTTTGAAAATGAGCTTGAGGATTTTGTAATTGCCCTGTGCTTTGCGAGCAGTCTTCCTGATGTTATGGAGCACATTAAATCGGTAGCCGAAAGGCACACTTTGCTTGTTCCGTCCGTTCCCGTATTCGGCGAGAACATATTTAACGAGAAATTTTATAAAGATAATGAAAAGCTCTTTAATAGAGCTTATGAGTTGCTTGAGGACGAACTTAGCCGAAAAGTGTTCAGGGATATAATTGCTTTTCAATACAGCGGCGACATTAAAATCTTAGAAGGCTGTACTACCGATAAAAGTGAGGCTTTTCAGATTTTAAAGCTGGAGGAGAGTGAGGATTATCTCGATCTCGGTGCATACAATGGCGATACAATAGAGGAATTTCTGAATTATTGCGGCGGAAGCTTTAGCAGTATAACCGCCTTTGAGCCGAACGCAAAAAGTTTTAGAAAGCTTCAGGATTATTGCAGCGATTTAAGGAATGTCAATCTCTGGCAGTTAGGCTCTTACAACAAAAACACCTTGATTAATTTTAACACAAAATCGGGCAGGAACTGTGCGATTGACGAAAACGGTACACCCGTTCAGGTTGCGAGAGTTGATACTATCCTTTGCGGAAAACGCATTACCTACGCTAAGCTTGACGTTGAGGGTGCAGAGAAGGAAACGTTCGAGGGAATGGAAAATACGATTAAGCTTTTTAAGCCAAAGCTGAATGTTGCACTTTATCACAGAAGCGAGGATATTTTCTCTCTTATTCTTCAGCTTAACGAGCTAAATCCCGACTACAAATTTTTCCTTCGACATCATCCGTATATCCCGCATTGGGATACAAATCTATACTGCATTTAATAGTTGCTTTATTAGCTTGATTTGACAAATTAAGGGAAATATGATATTATTTGTAGGCTGAAAATTAAATATTGCAACGACACATGTAGTACTTTTGTATGTAAATCTGATTACGGTAACGCACTTTGGGTTTGAGGTACTGCGTGTATTTTTTTGCGAAAAAACAGGAGGGGTTATTATGCCGAGAAATCAATTTCAGAGAATGGTATTTGCGTTTATTACTGTTGTCATAACAGTTCACGCTTATGTTTTTTACAGCCTTTATGTTGTAAACAGAGAGGCTCTTTTGGCAAACAGCGGAATAAACAGCGTTATCGGGTCAATTAACAAACAGGGCGGAGTGTATATTTTTGGAACATTTTTGCCGATTTGGGCAGTTGTTTTGATTGAATTTGCCTTTGCTTATACGCTTGAGATTTTGATTGGAAGTCCAATGTCGTTTAAGCTTGCGTCAAAAGTTTTTAATCCCAAAGATACTCATCCCGTGATTTTTGAAACAGCCATAATCTGTGCAACAGTTGGAATTATGTGCACATTAATGAGCTTTGTTGCCGCGTGGCTTTATTTTCCTTACTATTCCGGATTTAGTGTTTTTAGTTTCCTAATCAATTGGGCGAGGCTTGTGTGCTTTAATTTTCCGTTTGCATTTTTCAGTCAGTTGTTTTTTATCCAGCCTTTTGTACGAAAGGTGTTTAAGCTTATTTTTGCAAAAGACATAAAAGCAAGAGTGTCTTCTGCTGATTAATTATTGATACATATTAAAGGCTGTGTCGAAATCGGCACAGCTTTTTGTTGACATTATTCTACAAAGGTGATAAATTTTAAGTAAAGATATTTTAGCAAATTGGAGGTGCGGATATTTTGAAAAAGAGTTTTGGTTTTGATGATAAAAATAATTCCGATTTAAAAGCGAAGAGAGTAAATAAAACAAAACCTAAAAGCCCCGCACCACCGATTAACGCAAAAAGAAATCCGTCGGTAAAAGTGCAGGATTATTCTGTGTATGACGAAATTGCCGAACACCGTAGAGGCAGGAGTACGAAAAAGGTAGATTTGAGCTATGGTGAAGAAAAAGGACAGACAAAAGCAAACGAGAATGTTAAAGACTACGAAATTTTTGATAACGAGATTTACAGCGACAGCGGTTATATAAATAGTATTCTGAATTCAGAAAAGAAACCGAAGGGTAATCTTGGTAAATGGATAGTTTTTATAATTATTCTTTGTGTGCTTTGCCTTGGTGTGTCTGGTATTTATCTGTATGTAAACGGATACTGGGGTTAATTAAAAATGAATAATCGAACGCTTACTGAAAACGTTTATATTAGATATAAGCCTATCGTTTTTCCTATCTATCCAAAACATAATAATTCCACAAACATTAGTGGGAGATGATTGTTATATTGGGACGACGAGGGTTAATGCGGAAAATAGAAAAGAATGTCTACGTATGACGTGGACAATTAAAAAAGCGGGTTCCAAATGGAACCCGCTTAATTTTATTCAGTTAATTACTTAACTCTAACCTTAATCTTAAAGACTGCTGTCTTGTTCACTTTAATTGTGATAGTAGCCTTACCGGGCTTGAGTCCCTTAATCTTAATGTTCTTAGCCTTAATTGTACCCTTTACCTTAGCGATAGAGGACTTTGAAGACTTGTAACTGTTCTTAAGAGCTGAAGCCTTTGAAATAAGTGAAACGGAAAGTGTCTTACCCTTAGCAACTGTATAAGTCTTAGACTTCTTAAATGCTTTGCCTTTAATCTTAATCTTAGGACTTGTAGTTACCTTAATCTTGCAGGTTAATGTCTTTCCTGCAACCTTAACAGAAGCAACTGCTGTACCCTTCTTGAGAGCAGTAACCTTACCCTTGCTGGTAAGCTTGATGTAGCTCTTGCCTGATTTTACAGAGAACTTAGGTTTAGCAGATGTGCCTGAAACTGTAAGTCTGAATGTCTGACCTGCCTTAAGGTTTTTGCTTGTAGCATTTAACTTAATAACAGGTGAAGGTGTTGAGCCGCCCGGCTTGGTCGGATTTGTAGGATCAGTCTGAGTTGTCGGGTTTGTCTGTACCGGTGATGTTTCAGTTGGTTTTGGATCTGTTACACCGGTTGAACCCGGATCCGGTGCACCGGTTGTGCCGGGGATATCAGGTGAGCCGGTTGTGCCCGGTGTGTT
>JAFLSL010000171.1 GCA_022510985.1 Ruminococcus sp.
ACTTCCGCCGAGCTGACCGAGGGGGTTTCCGATTACTACGGCGTAATCGCCTACGGAGATTTTTGTGCTGTCGCCGAAGGTTGCAAAGGTCAGGTCTTCTTTAGCTTTAATTTTGAGAAGAGCGATATCGCCTGCCTCATATGTTCCGACTACTTCAACATCTGTGTACTCGGTTTTGTCACGAAGGGTTACCGTGAGGTGCGATGCACCTTCGATTACATGGTAGTTGGTTATGATATAGCCGTCTTTTGAAATGATAACTCCCGAGCCTGCACCCTGTTGGATGTATTGGCGTGAGAATGAGCCTGTGGTTACCTGTTCGGTTGTGATTTCTACAACGGAATCGGCAGTTTTCTCCACGATTTCGGTGGTTGAGAGTGCTGAAGTGGACGAAGCATAGCTTGCACTACCGCCGTCGGATTTGCTGACATTAAGGGTACCCGAATTATTATTAAAATAGTTTGCAGCTAAAAATCCTCCGCCCGCTCCTAAAACCATCGAACAAAGAATGCTCACTATTAAAACCGCCGCAATGGTGCCGCGTGTTACAGGCTTTTTCTCTTTTTTCTTTTTGGGCGGTTTGGGAGCTTTGTATATATTCTGATAGGAAGATGTATAGCCTTGAGTTTGTGGAGGTGCGTATCCGGGTTGAGGATTTGCGTAGGTATTCTGAGGTCCGGTCGGCTCACCCGAGTAAAAGCTTTCGCCGTAGCGAGCGTAATTTTCCGCCTGAGCGGACTGATTTGCAAAATTATTCTGATAATACTCGTCGGGGGTGAAATCGGGAGCGGCGATGTGTTCTGTACTTTCAGGATTTTGCGATGAGGTTATATTTTTCTCCTCAAAAATCGGCTCTGCGGGAGTTTCGGGTGTGGTGCCGATGTTTTCATAAGGCTCGTAAGGATTGTTTGTCATAAAAATTCCTCCAATGTCATTTTATGTTTTCTGCATAAATAATAATTCCCGAAAGTGAAAAGTATATGAAATAAGTTTGAAACTAAGCTGAAAATTTAATATTTTTCGGACAAATTTATGGCTCGGGCATAGTATGTAGAGAAGTTTTCTTCAATAAATTTTAAGGAGTATGGATTTTGGAAATTTTTGAATCCGTTATGGAAAGCTACGGACTTACGCCGCTCCCGAAAAACACTGTGGAAGCAATGGCATATGTGCCTTTTCAACAATACAACTCAAAAACTTACTCACCGGAGCAGTCGCTTGAGGCAGGCACGGCGTATCCGGGATTAGACAAACCTTTCTTTGGCAGCAAATGCTCGGGAGGTAAAAATGACTGAACGTGATATTTTGCTGAAACAGCTTTCGTCATATCAGTTTTTGATTGACGATTTGCAGCTTTACCTCGACACTCACCCGAATGACGAAAAGACAATAAAAAAAATGAACGAATACACGGCAAAGATGATTCCGATGCGTGAAAAATTCGAAAAGCTTTACGGACCGCTTACCACCGGCGAAGATTCTAAGAACAGCTGGATTTGGGTAAACGCTCCGTGGCCTTGGGAAAACGAGGAGGTTGAGTAAATGTTTGTATACGAAAAAAAGTTGCAGTACCCAGTGAATATTAAAAATCCAAACGCACAGCTTGCTAAACTTATTATAACACAATTTGGCGGTGCAGACGGAGAATTGGCAGCATCGCTGAGATACCTAAGCCAACGCTATACGATGCCGCTGCCTGAGTTAAAGGCGACTTTGACGGATATCGGCACCGAGGAGCTTGGACATCTTGAGATGATTGGAGCGATAGTTTATCAGCTGACAAAGGGGCTTAGCGAAAAAGAGATTAAAGCGGCAGGCTTTGACCAATATTTTGTTGACCATACGCTTGGCATTTATCCTGCATCAGCCTCAGGCGTTCCGTTTACGGCGGCTTATTTGCAGTCTAAGGGCGACGCGATTACCGACCTTCACGAGGATATGGCAGCTGAGCAGAAAGCCAGGACGACGTATGATAATATTCTTCGGTTTGCTGACGATCCCGACGTTAAAGACGCAATACGCTTTTTAAGACAGCGTGAGGTTGTTCACTACCAGCGTTTCGGCGAGAACCTCAGAATTCTTACCGACAAGCTTGACGAGAAGAACTTCTATGCGTTTAACCCTGAGTTTGACACGAAGTGTTTTAAAAATCAGTTGAAGAAGGATAAGAAATAGTTTTAAATAATACCTTATATATAAGAACATTCCGGTTGCCGAAACGCAACCGGAATGTTTTATTATTTTACTTTAATTTTTACTGTAACGGTTTTGGAGCCACTGTTAAAATCAGCGTTACCTGCGGCGGTTACTTTAACTTTCAGCTTATAATTTCCTTTAGTGTATTTACCTTTTTTTAGAGTGATTTCTCCCTTGTTGTTAATCTTGATTTTGTTGTAAACGCTTGCGGTACTGCCTTTTTTTACTTTTTTGTAGGTTACCTTGCCTTTAGCTTTATTAACAGTAATAGCCTTTTTAATGGTCTGACTTTTCTTTTTCAAAATACTAGCCTTTACATTCTTGGTTTTCACTTTTACAGTCATAGGCTGAGCACTTTTTGACACTGTAACGGTAACTGAGGTCTTCTCCCCCGCACTCAACTCGCAGGTTACAACTACTTTGCCTGCTTTTAAGCACTTTACCTTGCCGTTATTCACCGTTGCGACAGATGTATTTGAGGATTTCCATTTAGCACTTTCTAATGATATTACTTGCGAGTCTCCGTAAATGCTTTCAACATTATATACAGGCTGATATTCTGCTGTTTTTCCGGCATAAAACTTTGAGCCGCCACTGAACTTTTTTAAGGAAAGCGTGCCTAGCACGGACTTTTCTATCTCAATTGTCTGTATGCAGTTGCTGATGGACTTTCCGACTGTGGTATCAAGACCTTGTCTTGAGCTGAATTCGCCTGCGGTGCAGTTTGGATAAGCCCCGTCACTTGAATAAAATGTGCCAAGACCGATGTACAGATTGGACGGGTCAATCATCTGCGTGTAGTGACCGGTAACTCCGCCGGTTTGCTTTACCCAGTCGTATTTTTCCTCGTACCACTGTTCTATGCCTGAAGTCATAGTCTTTGAAAAATTCCACGCTAGAATCTCTCCATAGCTTGACACGCCGTTTTCCGATTGGATTGACCAACAGCTTTTTCCGTTAGCACGGGTATGACCTGTAATCACGTTTGCTTCAGCCGCACGTATGCGGGCGATATATTCTAAGTCGGACGACCAGTTGATTGGAGTGTAATCGTCCATAGTCAGATTTCTGCTTTCATTTCTGGGATCTCTGATACCCTCTTTGCACGCTTCTTTTCTTAACTCGTTTATACGGTCAATTGCGGATTTTGCCTGCACAATATAGCTACCCTGTATTCCGACCAGCGTGCAACC
>JAFLSL010000172.1 GCA_022510985.1 Ruminococcus sp.
TTTACGATTTGCTCGTTCGTGAGTACCTTATAAGTATAGCCAACCGTCCTGTCGGCGAGCTTAATAAGCGTAAGGTTAAGTACGTTAACTGCGAATCTCAGGCTAAAAGCGTGAATTTTATTATGCCAAAGCTTTCCGAGGTTGAAATATCTGTTTATAAACGGGGTAGGAACGCTTTTACAAAATCCACCCCCAAAAACTCAAGCATAGCCGACTACCATTGTGCAACAGGTTTGGAGGCTCTGTTCGGTTATCTTTACTTAAACGGCGAAAATGAAAGGCTCAAAGAGCTTTTTAAAATGTGTATTGACGCTGTTGATAATATCTCTACATAATTCTAATTTCGAATAAAGAGTGATATTATGATTAAAAACAAAATACTTGATTATACGGTAATTGCAGTCGGTGCGTCTTTGTACGCACTTTCAGTAGTAATTTTTACAGCCCCTAACAAGATAGCCCCCGGAGGACTTACAGGAATTGCTACGCTGATTAATTATCTTTTTTCACTACCAATCGGCACATTCATCTTAATTATGAATGTGCCTTTGTTTTTCATAGGCTACAAAAGGCTCGGGAAAGACTATTTTGTAAAAACCGTAGCGGGTACGATTTTAGTTTCTGTTTTAATCGACATATTCACCCCTTTTATTCCCGCGTATAAGGGTAATATGATATTAGTCTGTATCTTTGGCGGACTTTTTAACGGAACTGGAATTGCACTGATTTTCTCTCGTGGAGGTTCATCGGGCGGTACGGATATAATCGCATCTTTAGTTCATAAGTATTTTCCTCATATTTCGGTCGGATATATAATAATGCTTTCTGATGCACTGATAGTCACAATCTCTGCTTTTGTATACAATAGTATAGAGGCAGGTCTGTATGCTGTAATATCAATTTTGTTAAGCTCTCGTCTGATTGACCGAATAATCTACGGAACATCACGCGATAACGGAAAGCTTATGATGATTATTACCGAAAATCATACTGAAATTTTATCTGAATTGTTAAGTAAGGTTTCACGCGGAGTAACTGTTTTGGACGCCTACGGCGGCTTCAGCGGAAACACAAAGAAACTTTTAGTTTGTGCAGTGCGACCTAATCAGGTTTTTAAGGTGAATAATATAGCAAAATCCTGCGACCCTTCAGTTTTTTTAATCGTAACAACTGCTACGGCAATCAGCGGAGAAGGCTTTAGAAATAAATTTTAATACAATTCAAAAATAAAATTTGCTAATTTTATGCAAAACTTAACAAAAATATCTCCTCTATTGCAAAATCCGACATATAGAGTTATAATGTATAAGTCGTAAATTGGGCAATTTGCATAGTACGCTATGAGGGAATAATTATGAAAAACTTTATTACCGAGCATAAAAAGATAATAATGTTTTCATTTATAATTCTTCTTTTGGTTATGATTTTTACAACCGCAGGAATTGCATCACCCAAAAAGCCAAACATCGAAATTATTGACGATATTAAAACTTGTTCAATCCCTGAGGGCAAAATTCTGGCACACGGAATTGATGTGTCAAAATATCAGGGGGATATTGATTTTAAAAAGGTTAAAAACGACGGCTACAGCTTTGTAATTATCCGTGTCGGAACCAGTCAGGGCGGTAAGGATAAAAACTTTGAAACCTACTACAAGGATGCTAAAGCCGCAGGGCTTGATATAGGTTGCTATTACTATACCTATGCTTATTCTGCAGGGGAGGCTAAGAAAGAGGCTCAGGATGTTTTAAGCTATATAAAAGGTAAAACATTCACCTATCCTGTATTTTTTGATTTTGAATTCCCCGAGCTTTTAAAGTATAGCAGAGCTGACGAAAACACAAAAATGATAAATACATTTTGTAAATACATAAAACGCGGAGGATATTATCCCGGAGTATATACATCAAATTCAATTTATAATAACCATATCGACAATATAACTCTAGGTAGTAAATGGGACTTTTGGATAGCAAACTATATTGACGATACACATAACTCCGATAAGTTTTCAAAAGGCTTTTCAATGTGGCAGTATTCGAGCAACGGCTCGGTAAGCGGTATAAACGCACGTGTTGATTTGAATGTTGTTTATGTGGACTATCCCAGAATTATCGAAGAGTTTAACTCAAAGCTTAAAAAATATGTAGAATCTTAATTCATTATTTGGGGGAATGAATTGTGATAAATTATAAGAAGAACGATCTCGGATATACTTATTCCTTTGATCGTACTGTATTCAAGGTTTGGTCACCTGATGCGTCCGATGTCAGAGTGCAGCTATATAAAACAGGCTCTGACAATGAGCCGAACGCCCAAAAGCTCGAAAGCTACGAGCTTACCTTGGATAGAAATACAGGAGTATGGTCAGTTACCGTATACGGAGACCTGAAAAACCTGTACTATACATACCTCGTTACCGTAAACGGTGTTACAAAGGAAACGCAGGATGTATATTCTAAAGCTGTCGGAGTTAACGGAAGACGTTCGATGGTATGTGATTTAGAAGAAACAAATCCCAAAGGCTGGGCAGATGACAAGAATGTTTTAGTCGATAATCCCAACGATGCAATTATTTGGGAAGTTCACGTAGGCGATTTCTCGGGAAGTCCTTCTTCGGGAGTTTCCGCTGAAAACAGGGGAAAGTACCTTGCTTTCACCGAGCGTAACACAACATTAAACGGCGAGGGCGACATCCCGACTTGCGTAGATTATCTCGTTGACCTCGGAATAACCCACGTTCATTTAAATCCCGTTTACGACTTCGATTCCGTAGACGAGGCAGGTTCAGAAGAACAGTATAACTGGGGTTACGATCCCTCAAACTACAACGTCCCCGAAGGTTCCTATTCCTCGAATCCATATGACGGAAACGTGCGTATCCGTGAGTTTAAAGCAATGGTAAAGGCTCTTCACGATGCGGGCATCGGAGTGATTATGGATGTTGTATATAACCACACAAGCTCAACCGATTCTTGCTTTAACCGCACAGTTCCCGATTATTATTATAGAAAATACGACGGAAGATTTTTGAATTCTTCAGGCTGCGGAAATGTTTTTGCGAGCGAAAAGGATATGGCTCGCAGCTATATAGTTAACTCAGTTTCATATTGGGCGAATGAGTATCATATCGACGGCTTCCGTTTTGACCTTATGGGCTGTATCGACACAACTACAATGAACCTCGTTCGTCTTGCCTTAGACGAAATTGATCCGAGAATTTTAATCTACGGCGAGCCGTGGACCGCCAACTTAGGCGAAAACGGTATCGGATTTGAGGATGCGTCCGTAAAAGAAAACGCATATAAACTTAGTTCACGTATCGCTATGTTTAACGACTCGTTCAGAAACGCTTTAAAGGGTAATACCGA
>JAFLSL010000173.1 GCA_022510985.1 Ruminococcus sp.
TTTAAAAGATTTCCTACAATAAAAGGTTCGGATGAGGATGTCTATAAAGAGCTAATAAAAACTACCAGAGAAAACTATAAGGGCGAAGTAAAAAAGCTTAATTCTCTTTTCTATCAGGATGTAGATACAATCGAGAGCAATACAAAAGAGCTATATCCTCTGATAAAAGTTTTCTTCGACACAGTGCTGAAATTCCGCGAAGAATTCACTGTTTTGAAAAACGAAAAGAATATTCTGGACTTTTCGGACGTAGAAGGCTTAATGGTAAATCTTCTTTGTGAAAACCGTGACGGCGAAATTCGCTATACTGATATTTCCGAGGAAATTTCAGATATGTTTGACGCAATTATGGTTGACGAATTCCAAGACGTTAACGATGTTCAGGATTTGATTTTCAAGGCTGTAAGCAGGGACAAAAACAATATTTTTGTCGTAGGAGATGTAAAGCAGAGTATCTACGGCTTTCGTCAGGCAAAACCCGATATTTTTATAGGCTATAAGGATTTGTATAACACATATGACAAAAATCTCAATAACTACCCTGCGAAAATAATTCTTGACAGGAATTTTAGAAGTCGTCTTGAAATAACCGAAGCGTGCAATTTTATATTCTCAACCTTGATGTCAAAGGATGTCGGCGGACTTGAATATAATGATGAAGAAAAGCTTGTTTGCGGTGCAACCTATTCCGAAAGCTCAGGCTCAAATGTAGAATTTATGCTGATAAATTCCTCGAATATAAATGAGGAGAAAAACGAAACCGAGCTTATTTTGGAGGCATCAAAGGTTGCAGAAAAAATCTACAAAATTATTTTTGAAGAAAAAATGCAGATTAAAGACGGTGATAATACCAGAACTGTAAAATACGGTGACATTGCCATTCTTTTAAGAAGTCCGAAAGGTAACACAAGAAGGGCGGTAACCTTTGTAAACACGCTGAATCAATATGCAATTCCGACCGTTTCGCAGGAAAAAAATAATTTCTTCGATGCTCCGGAAATTAAGGTAATGCTTAATGTACTGAGAGTTATCGATAATCCTGTTCAGGATATTCCGCTTTTGTCCGTTTTAATGAGTCCGATGTTTTCATTTACAGCCGACGATATTGCCTCACTTCGTGCGGATAATCGAAGGTCGCCCATTTATCTTGCGGTAAAAAACAGCAGTGATAAAAAGTGCAAAGATTTTATCGCTTTTCTTGATAAAATGCGTACATTATCGGTAGTAACAACCGTTGACCGTCTTATAGGGATTATTCTTGATTTAACGGGATTTGACTGCGTTGCTATGTCATCCGTTAAATTTAACGAGAAAAATCTCTACCTTCTTGAGGATTACGCACGCTCATATGCTGAAAACGGCTATAAAACCTTGACCGCCTTTATTAACTATATTGATAGAGTTAAAGAGCGAGGAATGTTTTTACAATCCGTCGGCGACGTTGCAGACAGCTCAATCAATGCTGTAAAAGTTATGAGTATTCATTCAAGCAAAGGTCTTGAATTCCCCGTATGCTTTATATGCGGTACATCTACCGAATTCAATCTGCGTGACGCGTCATATGACTTGGTTATCAATTCTGAAAGCGGAATAGGTATAAGGGTTAAAAAGGATATTTTAAAGTTTGATACAGTAGAGCGTAAAGCACTCTCTCTTATGCAGGAAGCGGCTATGATTTCTGAGGAAATGCGTGTTTTATATGTTGCTCTTACAAGGGCAAAGGAACGCCTTATTATAACCGCTACCAATAAAGAACCGGAAAAATATCTCCAAACCTTAGAAAGCAAAATCCCGACCTATCCGATTTCTCCGTTTGTAGTAAAAAGCTTTAAATCATACTCTGATTGGCTGTTTGCTTGTGTGCTTGCTAATCCATCCTGCGACATAAGAACGAATATCGAGCCTGATTACACAAACTACATTGAAGGCAGTAAACCATGGAATGTTGAAATAATTAATGAAAAAATTGCAAGCAATATTCAAAGAGAAAGCTTAGGGAAAGCAAAAACGTACGAAAAGCTTGAGCCTGATACTGATTTTTTGAATAAGTTTATAGATAGAATTAATTTTAAATACAAAAATCATCCGCTCTCAACTCTTCCGCAAAAGGTAAGTGCATCCGAGCTTTCTCATAAGGATAATCGAATTTTCAACAAAGTTTTGCGAAAGCCATCGTTTATGACCGAAACGAAAGCTGACGGTACTGAAAAGGGAACAGCATTCCACAATTTTATGGAACGCTGCAATTTGCTAAAGGCTAAAGAAAATTGTAAGTTTGAGGCAGAAAAACTTAAAGAAAACGGTTATCTGACGAGCCGCCAGATTGAGCTGCTCGACTATGAAAAGCTTGAAAACTTTTTAAACAGCGAGCTTATAGAAAGGGTATTAAACAGCGAAAAATTCTATCGTGAATATCAGTTTACCGTAAGAATTAACGCTGAGGAATATAACTCCGAGCTAAGTGCAGATTTTAAGGAAGAGAAAATTGTTATGCAGGGTGCCGTTGATTTAGTTTTTGTCGAAAACGGCGGAATTGTAATCGTCGATTATAAAACCGATAGGGTAAAGGAGATTGACGATTTAGGAAGGATGTACCAAAAACAAGTTGATCTTTATAAATCAGCCTTAGAGGAAACAACCGCTTTACCTGTAAAAGAAGTAATAATCTATTCACTACATCTTAACAAAAGCCTTAAAATCAATACATAAAAAAACGTGCAGACTCTTTTGTCTGCACGTTTTTATGTTATTTGTTTTCAATAATCTCGCCGTCACAATAATCGCAATATGTTTTTCCGCCCTTTGAGTATGTGTTCCTCGGTAGATAAAACTGTTGCGGATCATTTGTGATACATCTTTCGTTTTTGCAAACTGTACCGCTTTTGATAATCGGGTCAGGTGTTTTAAATAAGAACGAGCCTTCCTTTCTTAAAAGAAGGGTAATAAGTGCCATTCTGCCGTACATTCCGTATTCTGCTTGCTTAAAGTAGCACGCTCTCGGGTCATCGTCAACCTCAATCGCGATTTCGTCAACTCTCGGCAGCGGATGCAGAATAATCATATCATCTTTTGCAAGAGATAATTTCTCGTTATTTAAAACGAAAACACCCTTTTGCTTTTGATATTCTTCATCGCTTATAAATCTTTATCTCTGAATACGCGTCATATAAAGCACGTCAAGCTCTGAAATAGCGTCTTTAAGATTGTCGATTTCTGTATACTTACATCCCGCTCTATCCATAATATCTTTTATGTATTGCGGAACTGATAATTCTTTTGTAGAAATTAATACAAAGCTGTTGTTTTTAAATCGACACATTGTATTAATAAGGGAGTGAACGGTTCTTCCGTTTAGAAGATCACCGCA
>JAFLSL010000174.1 GCA_022510985.1 Ruminococcus sp.
AGTGATGTAAAAAAACTGATACGGAATAAGTCTGTCACAATTGACGGACAGGCAGTTTTAAAGCCTGAGTATAAGGTTGACCCCGAAAATTGTGAAATAAAGGTTAGGGGACAGGCTGTCGAGTTTAAAAAATATGTTTATATTATGATGAACAAGCCCTCGGGAGTAGTCTCGGCAACAGAGGATAATGCCGATAAAACGGTTATCGACCTTGTGCCGAAAGAGCTTTTCAGAAAAGGGCTTTTTCCTGCGGGAAGGCTCGACAAAGATACCGAAGGACTTCTTATAATTACCGACGACGGAGATTTTGCCCACAAAATTCTTTCTCCCAAAAGCCACGTTTATAAAAGGTATTATGCCGAGCTTGACGGAGAAATCCCCGATGATGCTGTTTTAAAATTTAAAGAGGGAATAGTTTTTTCAGACGGTACAAAATGTCTGCCCGCAAAGCTCGAAATTGCGGACAAAAACAGTGCGTATGTTGAAATTTGCGAGGGAAAGTTTCATCAGGTCAAGAAAATGTTTGCCGTTTTGGGACTTAAAGTCACATATCTCAAACGCCTGAAAATAGGTTCTTTGAAGCTTGATGGCAATTTGCACATAGGAGAGTGCAGAGAGTTAACAAAAATTGAAAAAAATACATTATTTATTGGCAAATAGCACAAAAAACCTAAAGTGAATTTTACATCATTACTGTTTTATATAAAAACAATTGCAAAAGTTTGGTCATTTTACAAATGGTAAAATATTCATTTAAGTGGTAGAATACAATTGTTAGAATTATTTCATACCATTGGAGGAATAGTATATGGCAAATGTTAGTTTAAAACACGTTTACAAAATCTATGACGGTGACGTAACTGCCGTTTCTGATTTTAATCTTGAGATTGATGATAAAGAATTTATCATCCTCGTAGGACCTTCAGGTTGCGGTAAGTCAACAACACTTCGTATGATTGCAGGTCTTGAAGATATTTCTAAGGGTGAGCTTTACATCGGCGACAAGCTTTGCAACGACGTTACACCTAAGGATAGAGATATTGCGATGGTATTCCAGAACTACGCTCTTTATCCTCATATGTCGGTTTATGACAATATGGCTTTCGGCCTTAAGCTCAGAAAGATGCCTAAAGAAGAAATCAAGAGCAGAGTTGAAGAAGCAGCTCGTATCCTCGGTATTGAGCAGTACCTCGACAGAAAGCCGAAGGCTCTCTCCGGCGGACAGAGACAGCGTGTTGCTCTCGGTCGTGCTATCGTTCGTGATCCTAAGGTATTCTTACTTGACGAGCCTCTCTCAAACCTCGACGCTAAGCTCCGTGCTCAGATGCGTACAGAGATTTCAAAGCTCTATCAGAGACTCGGTACAACATTTATCTACGTAACTCATGACCAGACAGAGGCTATGACAATGGGTACTCGTATCGTTGTTATGAAGGACGGTTTCATCCAGCAGGTTGATACTCCTCAGAACCTCTATGATAAGCCTTGCAACGAGTTCGTAGCAGGATTTATCGGTTCTCCGCAGATGAACTTCATCGACGCTACTGTAGTTAAGGGTGCTAAGGGCGTTGCTCTTAAATTCGATAGCTATGAAATTCCTGTTCCCGCTGAAAAAGCAGGTGCTCTTGAGTCATATGTCGGCAAGGAGGTTGTTCTCGGTATTCGTCCTGAGCATGTTCACGACGAGCCTGAGTTCCTTGAGAAGGTTGACGCTGATACAGTTATCACAGCTAACGTTGACGTAACAGAGCTTATGGGTGCTGAGATTTATCTCTACCTCAACATTAACGGTGCTCCCGTTACTGCTCGTGTTGATCCCGCTTCTAAGGCTAAGCCGGGCGACAACATCAAGATTGCTTTCGACCTTAAGAAGATTCACGTTTTCGATAAGGAAACAGAGCAGACTATCACTAACTGATAGAATACTTAAGATAAATTTAACAAGTGTAAACTTGAAAATTTGATATTGGAATTAATCCTTTTAAACGAATGCTCCCATTAACCGGGGGCATTCGTTTTATTTTTATTTTTCCACGTCAAGCGTATACGTCCCTATTTTACAGACATATCCCCCTAACGTTTGTGCCGCTATCAAATTTTGGATAGATAGGAAAAGTTCTGCAAATTTTAAATTTCCACGTCATACGTGGACATCCCTATCTTACATTTATATCCCTCAAACCTTATACTTTCTATTTTATTTTAGATATGGAGGATAGGTTCTGATGTAGACCTTTTAATTTTCTCGTCAACTCTTGCCATTACCTTTTTAAAACTTTAAATCAAGAAAAGTTTTATCTAGAAGGTGGCACGATTCGCTGAGCTTTTTCATTTCTCTTATATCTAAAGAGAGGTCGAATTTTCTGACAGCTCCGTTTTTATTGATTATGCAAGGATTGCCGACATACACTTTAGGCGGAACAAGCTTGCCGTAGGTATCCTCGAGTCGGGTGCTTACCGTAAGAATTGAGTTTTCGTTCTGCAGGATTGCTCTTGCTACCCTGCAAATTGCCATACCGATTCCGTAATATGTCGCACCCTTCGCCTCAATAATCTCATACGCGGCGTGCCTTACGTTCTTTTCTATTTTTTCGAGGTTTTCCATCTTGTATTTTTCGCTGTCTCTAAGCTCGTCCAAAACCGGCTTTGAGCCGAGAGTAACCTGTGACCACGGAACGAACTCGCTGTCTCCGTGTTCGCCGATAACGTAGCCGTGTATATTCCTCGGGTCAATATCAAAATACTCTCCCAGAAGGTATCGAAGTCGTGCGGAATCAAGTGTCGTGCCGGTCCCGATAACTTTATTGTTCGGAAAGCCAGAGAGCTTTCTTGTAATCCTCGTCATAATATCCACAGGATTTGTAGCAACTACAAAAATTCCGCTAAACCCGCTGTCTAAAACAGGGTCAACAATTGTCTTAAAAATTTCGAGATTTCTCTGCAAAAGCTGAAGCCTAGTTTCTCCCGCCTTTTGCCCGACACCCGCACTGATAACAACAATATCGGCATCCTTGCAGTCAGCGTAACTTCCCACGTAAATTTTCATACTCGTTTTTGAAAACGCAAGCCCGTGATTTAAGTCCTGTGCCTCGCCCATAGCACGCTTTTCGTTTATATCGCACAACACAAGCTCGTCGCAGAGATTTTGGTTAAGGGCCGCATACGCAAAGCTCATCCCGACCATTCCCGTTCCGATTATTGCTATCTTCTTCATAATTACCGCACCTTTAGATTCCACTGATTAGGTTAAATGTAAATAAATTTTTCCCTTATCTGGTAATATTATTCAACAACATTTTCTTTGCAATTCCTTGAAAAAATCTTGCAATTATGATAAAATAACCTAGATTATACTATATTTA
>JAFLSL010000175.1 GCA_022510985.1 Ruminococcus sp.
TTGAAAAAGAGCTTGAAAACTCAAATTCTCATTTTGTTAACGCAAGTGCTGTTATGTCTAAAGAAACTTTAGACGCTTCGCTTATGTCGCCAAAGCAACGTATCGATATTGACGTTGAGTCAAAAAATGTTATGAGTGTTGAGATACCTGAATTCAAGTACAGCACACGTACAAGTGATGAAGGCGATATGTTCCCTTACGGATTTGCTTTTACTTCGTTTGAGCTTGACGACGCGGTTATGTCGCTTAATAATATCCTTCCGGATATGATAAAGCTTGCACAGTATGAGAAAAGTTGTGAGCTTATGTCGGCAGAAATTGAAAAGACAAGACGTAGAGTTAATTCTCTCGAACACGTAATGATTCCAAGATATCAGGATACAATTAAGTTCATTTCTATGAAACTCGAAGAAAATGACCGAAGCAGCAGAACAAGGCTGATGAAGGTTAAGGACATGCTCCTTGATAAAGCTCACAATTATTCTAAGAAATAACAAATAAAAAACACAGGAAGATAAGTTATCTTCCTGTGTTTTTTTATTTTACTTTAGTATTAAGATTTGAGCTGTAAACACTGTAGATTGTCTTTTTGTCAACAGTGTTAAAAGAACGTACCCTGAAATAATATTTCTTTCCTGATTTTAAATTATTAATTTTTACTTTACTTTTTGATTTTGAGTTAACAGTAACAATTTTTGAGTTTGCAAAGGATTTACTTCTTGAATACTGAACCTGATAGCCTTTGGTTTTAGATTTTTTAGGCGTCCATTTAACTGTCACGGTTTTCTTTGAGGTTGACACAGCCTTTTTTATTGCCACCTTTTTATACTTTGTATAGAAAGTTACATCAGTATAATCACTATAATAACCTTTATCCTTTATTACTTTATAAGCCCTGACCGCATATGTATATTTTTTGCCTTCTTTAAGTGATTTAATTTTAAATGTTGTTGATGAGGTTTTATCAAGCTTTGTGTAGGTTGTGCCTGATTTTTTATAAATATAATATTTTGTGGCACCTGATGACTTTTCAAAGCTAAGCTTAGCGTAGTTGTAGCTTGTCGATGCTTTTATAGAGGAAACCTTGGCAGGTTTTATAGCAAAAAAGAAAGTTTTTGTTTCGAGATAATTCCCCTCGCTATCAAAGCGAACGATTTTCACAGAAGCTCTTCCCTGCTTTTTATTATTAAAGAAAAAGACCTTATAATCAGTATCCTTTGTAAGCAAGGTATCTCCGTCATAAATTTTAAAATCAGGTTTTATTGCTGAGCCTGTATATTCGTAAGACGCTTTAAGCCCTTTTGCGGTAAGTTTTGAGCTTTCCTTATTATAGTCGTAAAAATCGTTATAGCATACATTTGTATCAAAAACCTTACCATCTAGTGTTAAAGAGGAAGAAAATTGCCATATATCTGCATATGTATCATTATACATTAGTTTTTTCTTTGTCGTGTCAAGAGAGCTTGTATATGGCCATTGAGCATACCAAATCTTTATGCCGTTTTTCTGTAAGTCTGTAAGATCTAAATAGTTTTGAAAATAATATTGGGAAGAGTATACCACAGGAACATATCCGTAACCTTTAATTTTTGAGCAAAATGTTTCAACATTTTTATTAAGTTTTGATTTTGTAATTTCGCCCTTAGCCACAGCATCTTTTTGAGCCTGATCCTCGATATCATATGCAACCTGAATCGTACCCTTATCTTTGGTGTAATTGCCTAGATTCCCGAGTTCCTCATTAACCCACTTTGCACAATCCTTTATGTCTTCTGCGTTATAAATGTACGAATAGACATAAACGCCGAATTCTATTCCGTTTTCTACACAGCCTTTTACGTTATCTAAAAATCTGGTATCAAGATGACCGCCGTCATTTTTATAGTAGCCGAGTCTTATAAACATAAACTCAATGCCATCTTTTTTTATTTCATCAAAATCGTATGTACCGTTAAATGTGGAAACGTCTACACCATAATGAAATTCACTGTTCTTCTTTATCGACTTAAAGGTAGTTGCTCCAACTGTAATTGTTGAGGCTAACATAAGCGTTGCAAGAACGATAGATATAATTGAAGTTAATTTTTTTCCTTGTTTCATAATTTACCCTACTTTATTTTTACACTTAAAGTTTTACTGTATGTGCTGTATATCTTTTTTGAATCAAGCTCGTTGAATGCTCGTATTCTAAAGTAATATTTTTTACACGAGGTTAGCTTTTTAAAGGTTGACTGCTTTCTGTTAATCCCGGTAATAACTCTTGTTGATTTAGGATTTTTAAAGTTGCTGTTTGTTGAATACTGGATTTCATATCCTGTGCAATTTTCTTCTTTTGGTTCCCATTTCACCACAGCTATGTTTTCTTCCTGGGAAGTAACAGAGTCGATATTCACCTTAGTATATTTTGTGTAAGCCGAAAACTCTGTATATTTACTGTAGTATTTCTTTCCGCCTTTATCGTATACGGCACGAATTTTCATTTCATACTTTTGACCCGGCAATAAATCAATATTTGTGTATGAATTTGTTTTTACAGTATCAACTAAATTATATGTGCCGTCATTCGGGTCCAGCTCAAAGATTTGGTAATAACTTGCACCCTTTGATTTATCCCAACTGATTTCTACTTCGCTTAAATAGCTTGTAGTAACTATATTTTGAGGGGTTCTGGGTTTAACATCAAAGAAAAGTGTTTTTGTTTCCAGGTACTTTGAGTTTTTATATCTGATTATTTTTAGTTTTGCAGTACCTGATCTATTATTTTTAAAGTAAGCAAGTTTATAATCTTTCCCTTTTTTTAGCAAAGTTGAGCCGTTGTAAACACTAAACGCAGATGGCTTTACGGTTTCATTATTTAGATTATATACCTCTTTTAAACCCTCCACCTTAATTTTTGACGTTTCTTTGCTGTAATCGTAAAAATCATCATAGCAGACATTTGTATCAAAGCGTTTACCGCCAATTGTAAGATAATCGGAAAACTGCCAGACATCTGCGATCGTTTCGTTATACATTTCTTTTTTTACGGTTGTATCAAGGTGATTGTAATACGGCCATTGAGCGTACCATATTTTATATCCCTTTTTTTGTAATTTAGAAACGTCGAGATATTTTTGAAAAAAGCTCTGAAAGGAGTAAACTACAGGAACGTATCCGTATGATTTAATCTTATTACCGAATTTACATACGTTTTTAAAAAGACCATCTTTTGTGATTTTGCCTTTTTTTACAGCATTCGTTTGAACAGTATCCTCGATATCGTAAGCAACCGGAATAATGCTTTTATTCTTGCAATAATTACCCATTGCCTTTAACTG
>JAFLSL010000176.1 GCA_022510985.1 Ruminococcus sp.
TCCGCCGCTATGTCGACCACGGTCTCCTAAAATCATCAGCAGAGCTTTATTACCCGACAAGGCTTAAACCTCACGGTGAGAACACGCTCGAAAATCTCGAAAACGGCGTGAATCATATTGAACTTCGCACACTCGACCTCAACCCGTTTTCGCGTGTAGGCATACTCAAGGAAGATATTGACTTCATACATATTTTTATCCTCTGGCTTTCATCACTCGAGGATACAGAATTTTGCGACAAAAAACAGACGGCAGCTATCAAAAACATCAGAACGGCGGCACTTTTTGATGACCGCTCACAGCTTCTGAACATTGACGGCGAAACTCTTCCGGTAATTAAAACGGCGAGGAAAGTGCTGAACTCGGTCGGCGAATTCACATATCGATTCTTCCCTGAATTTGCGGACGCCGTGGCATTTCAGAAGGCAAAGCTCAGCGTTTCCGAAAACCGCTACGCCAACGCGGTACGCGGAAAATTCGGAGAAAATTACACGGAGCTTGGACTAAAGCTTGCTCAAAAATACGCTAAGGAGGCAGAAAACGATGTGTGAGATTTTCGGTTTTTCAGCGAGCGACGACTTTTACTCAAACGACTATCTGAAAACCTTTTACAGCCACAGCGACAAGCATCCTCACGGTTGGGGCCTTGCCTGCGTTTCAAAAAACTCGGCTATAATCGAAAAAGAAAGCTTACAAGCAAGCAAGAGCCACTATCTTCGAGGGAGGCTTTCTCAGCCTATCATAGAAAAAATTGCACTCGCTCATATACGCTACGCTACAATCGGTAACGTGGAATACCGCAACTGCCACCCGTACACAGGCAAGGACAACTTCGGCAGGACATGGACGCTCATTCACAATGGAACAATTTTTGACTATTCACCGCTTGACAGCTATCTGAAAAAGCAGGACGGCGACACCGACAGCGAAAGAATTTTTCTCTATATTCTTGATAAAATCAATCTCGCTCAACGGGAGAAAAAGGCTAAACTCAGCTTTGAGGAGAGGTTTGAGATAATCGACAGCATTGTAAAAAATATGGCTAAGGGCAACAAGCTCAATCTGCTGCTCACTGATGGAAACTATCTCTACGCCCACACCAACTGCAAGAATACGCTACATTACCTCGAAAAAAGCGGAATAACGATTTTCTCCACTCAACCGCTCAGCGATGAGGATTGGCACAATGTACCGTTCGGTCAACTGATAGCATACAAGAAGGGCACTCTTGCCGCACAAGGCACAAATCACGGACACGAATATATTGAAAACGAAGAACAGCTTAAACTGCTCTATCAGATTTTCTCTAATTTGTAAGGATATATTATGGATAATAAGTTTATTTTGCAACAGCTATACAACCGCTATATTGAGCCTACAAAGCATAAAAAGGATAACTTCATCGGCGTCGAGATTGAGATGCCGATAGTTAATCTCAACAAGGAATCGGTAGATTTTAATGTTGTGCATAAGTTGACCGCCGCTTTCCTTAAACGTTTCGGTTTTTCTCCCGTGGGCTATGACGACAACGGAAACATCTACTCTGCCCAAAGCACCGAAAACGGCGATATTCTGTCCTACGATTGCTCGTACAACAACCTCGAGCTCTCGTTCGGCAGAGAGAAAAATTTGGACGCGATACATGTACGCTTTAAGGAGTATTACAGATTTATCCAGTCGTTCTTTTCAAAATACAACTACACCCTCACGGGTATGGGAATTAATCCGTACAGAAAATACAACAAAAATATCCCAATAGAAAACGAACGTTACCGTATGCTTTTCCACCACCTCGGAACATACAAGAGATATGACTTGCCAATGTACTTCCACGAATACCCGGATTTCGGAACTTTTTCGAGTGCATCGCAGGTTCAGCTTGATGTTGATTATGAAAATCTTCCGCTTACCATAAACACTTTTTCAAAACTCGAACCTATCAAAGCGTTGCTGTTCAACAACTCCGTTCTGCTCGGCGAACACGATGAGCTGCACTGCTGCAGAGATATGTTCTGGGAAAACAGCACGCACGGAATCAACCCGCACAACATCGGAATGTTCGAGTGCGAAATCGACTCTGCGGATGACCTGCTGAACTATATCTCCTCAACAAGCATTTACTGCGTGGAGCGTGGCGATAAGTACATAAACTTTGCCCCGACGAATATCGTCGAGTATATGAACAAGGAAAGTATTGTGGGTGAGTATTTCGAAAACGGCGAGTACAAATCTATTGAGATTAAACCCGAAATCGACGATTTGAAATACCTGCGTACTTTTAAGTTCGAGGACCTTACATTCAGAGGAACAGTGGAGTTCCGCAGCGTATGCTGTCAGCCTATATCCGACTGTATGAGTGTTGCGGCATTCCACACAGGGCTGATGAATCGCCTTGATAAGCTCTCACAAATTCTCGAAAATGATACCGTGCTCTACCACAGCGGCTACAACGCAAGCGAGCTGAGGCGGATGTTTGTGAAAAGTGAACTGCCTGAGTTTATAGACGAGGACAAACTATATAAGCTTGCACAGGATATTCTGAACCTGAGCATAGACGGTTTAAAGGAAAGGGGCTTTGGCGAGGAAAAATTCCTCGAGCCGTTGCAAAAAAGAATTGAAACCCGCACCAATCCTGCCGGTAAGCTTTATTCTCTTTTGAACAGCGGTACGAGTCTTGAAGATATAATCATCGAATACGCCAATTTATAGAATTACATAATTATGCCCTGCCTAAAGGTTACATCAACATCTCGGCAGGGCTTTTTCATTTTTTAAAATTATCGTTTGGAATATCGCGAGCTACCGGCTTTTTATCTCATAAGTATCGCTTTTACAACAAGATTAAATCCGGTTTCATTTTCATTTGCATTTCCAAATATCATCTATGTTTTTTCTGCACACCTAAACTATACAACCCTTTATTTTAGCTTATTATACTCGCTCTCTTCTACCGGCTCACACCACTCTGTGCTTGTTCCTTCTCCGGGTACTTCGATAGCAAGGTGCTGAAAAACGCTGTCCTTTGCTGCTCCGTGCCAATGCTTTACATTCGCGGGGATATTGACCACATCGCCTGTTTTCAGCTCTCTCGGCTCACATCCCCATTCCTGATAATAACCTCTGCCTGCTGTAACAAGAAGAATCTGTCCGCCGCCTTTTTCAGCATGGTGAATATGCCAGTGATTTCGGCATCCCTCTTCAAAAGTTACGTTACCAATAACGACCTGCTCTGTAGAGAGCATATTCAGATAACTTGTGCCGTCAAAATATTGTGCATAAGCGGTATTCTCACCGCCGACAGGGAAAA
>JAFLSL010000177.1 GCA_022510985.1 Ruminococcus sp.
CTTGTATGAGCGGTTCAGGCTCAGCGGTGTTCGCTGTTTTTAATAATTTGAAAAAGGCTGAAAAATGTATGCAAAAGCTAAAGGAAAGCTATAACCACGTTTTCCTCTGTGAGCCTGTTAAATACGGCTGCGAAGTTATTGATTAAAATTTAAAAACCTGCCCATAATTCATTTACTTAGAATTAAGGCAGGTTTTTTATATGAAAAATTTTATTAAGGCAATTTGTATTTCAACCGTATTATGTATAATATTTTCGATGATACCTTTCAGCGTGCAGTGTAAAAATCTAAGTCAAGAGGTTTTCAGACTTCATATCCTTGCTAATTCCGACTCGGAAACTGACCAAAGCTTAAAGCTAAAGGTACGGGATAAAGTGCTTGATTACACTAAATCTCTTTACTTAAACGCCGAAAACTTAAACAACGCCGAACAACTCACCGCTGAAAATCTTCAAAATATCGCAAATATTGCCCAAAAAGAGGTTTATAAAAACGGCTATAGCTATCCCGTAAAAGCAGAAATTAAGCATATGTATTTTAATACGAGATACTACGGCTCAGTTACAATGCCGTCGGGTTTTTACGATGCACTCAGAATAACTATCGGAAACGGTGAAGGTCACAACTGGTGGTGCGTAATGTATCCGTCCTTATGTGTGGGTGCAAGCACGGATTATAATGCTTTAAAAGAAAAAACTACTGAGCAGGAATACGAGGTCTTAACAAGCGGCAGCTATGAATTCAAGTTTAAAATAGTAGAATATTTTGAAAATCTCTGCTCTTTATTCTCGTAGTACTTTTTATAGTACATTAAATGTGATACAATATCTTTAAAGATAGGAAGTGAGAAAATGCTTCAGTTCATTTTAGGTAAAAGCGGCAGCGGAAAAACAACCGAGGCTGTAAATATACTCTCAACACTTTGCATAAACGGCAACAAAAAGCTCCTTATGCTTGTCCCTGACCAAAGTTCTTTTGAGACCGAAACAACATTTCTCGATATTTTAGGACCAAAGCTATCGAGAGATGTTCTTGTGTTTGGATTTTCAAGATTATCAAACTACGTTTTTAAAAACACAGGAAATATCCCCGAAAACGTTATAGACGACGGCATCAGAAAAATAATAATGAGAAAAGCTTTAGATGAGGTGCAAGACAATTTAAAAATGTTCACCTCAGGAAAATCTAGAAAATCTGTTTTAGAGCTTATGCTCCATTCGCTTATGGAATGTAAAAAGGATAACATAACCTGCGATATGCTCGAGAGTACCGCCGAAAAAATTGAAAACAAAACTCTAAAGCAAAAACTTTTGGAAACCTCGCTTGTTCTTTCTGCTTATGACGCTCTTCTTGAAAAAACATATGTCGACCCGCTGGATAATTTAAATAGGCTTAAAGATATTTTAGAAACCGAGAGATTATTTGAGGGTTATACGATAGTTGTCGATTCTTTTTCAGGATTTACATATCAACAGCTTGAAGTTATAAGAGTTCTTATAAATCAGTGCAAGGATTTTTATGTAACCGTTAATATCGATATTAACGATAAGAATAACGAAATCTTTGCAACAACCAACCGCACCCGAAAAATAATAAAAAGAATTGCTCTCGAAAACGGCATTGATATCAAGCCTAATATTATTTTAGATGATTTTAAGCGTTCTGAAAACGAGAATATTTCTTTTTTAGAAAAAAATATACTTCGTATTAACAATAATGTGTATGAAGAAAAAATCGAAAACATAGAAACATTTATCGCCTCAAATATCAAAAATGAGGTGCAGTTTGTTGCACGTAAAATTAAATCTCTTGTTGTTGATAAAGGCTATAAGTACAGCGATATTGCGGTAATAACCCGCGAAATCTCAAAGTACAACGGCATTCTTGACACAGTCCTCGAAAAATTTGATATTCCGTATTTTATGGACGCTCCGCGTGATATTTTCACAAAACCCGTAATCCGTTTTATTTGTTGTGCTGTTGAATCGGTTCTTTCCAATTTTGACCGAGACAACTTGCTTTCAATGCTGAAAACAGGGCTTATAAATATTTCCGATACTGAGCTTGCTGACTTTGAAAATTACATATATGTTTGGAATATCGACCGAAACGACTTTAAAAAAGAGTTTAAAAATAACCCTTCGGGATTTGAAGTGTTTACCGACAGCGATAAAGAAAAGCTCGCAAAAATTGAAAACACAAGAAAGTTCGTTATCAATCCGCTTTTAGAGTTTTCGAATAAATGCAAAAATTCGGACGGCTTATCCATTACAAAAGCACTCTATAATCTTATACTTGACTTTGATATTGAAAGCAATATAGACCGCCTTTATGATAAGCTTGAAGAGGAAGGAAGAATTTTCGAGGCTAATGAAGAGGTAAGAGTTTATAACCTTATGATTGAGTCCCTCGATAAGCTTGTTGCAGTTGTAGGCGAAAGCACTCTTTCGCTTAAAACATATAAAGAATATCTTGATTACAAGCTTTCGGATATTACACTAAGCGATATTCCCCGATATCAGGACCAGATTAGTGTAGCGGCTGCCGACAGAGTTCGTTTAAGCGATGCAAAGGTCGTATTCGTAATAGGAGCTATTGACGGAGAGTTTCCCTCTGTTCCGAAAACTGTCGGAGTATTTTCCGAAAACGAACGTAATATTCTTATAGAGAATAATATCCCCTTAACTGACAGCCTTGAACAGCTCGCTTGTCACGAAAAATATCTAATTTATTGTGCTTTAACCTCGACATCCGAAAAGCTTTTTGTAACTACATATACCTCAGATTTTGCGGGAAACGCTTTTGAGCCGTCTGTAATCTTTGCCGAGATTGAACGTCTTTTCCCGAACAGAATTCATTCCACAACCGCAGACTTTGACGAAGTTGACGAGCTTTATTCAAAACAGCAGGCATTTGAATATCTTTCTGAAAACTACACAGAAAATTCCCCGTATATAAATGCACTGAAATCATATTTCAAAAGCGACGGGGATTATATAGATAATATCATAAAGGTCGAAAACACCATCGAAAACAAGCCTTTTAAGATTGCAGACAAACAAATTGCCGAAAAGCTTTTCCGTAAAAATATGAATATCTCCGCGTCACAGATAGAAAAATACAGTCTTTGTGCATTTAAATATTTCTGTAACTACGGACTTCGTGCAAAGGAGAGAAAAACGGCTTCAATTGACGCTATCCAATTCGGTAATATCGTTCATTACTTTTTGGAGAAATTTCTAAAAGAGAATAATAAATCTGTTCTCAACAGTTTGT
>JAFLSL010000178.1 GCA_022510985.1 Ruminococcus sp.
TATGCTTGCAAACGGTTTTGAAATTACCGAGGCTCTGACTACCGTTGACGTTTTAAGAAGGGCAAAGCTTGATATTCTCACAGTCGGCGTAACGGGAAAAACAGTTACCTCATCCTGCAATATTAAGGTTGAGGCTGATATTTTAAGCGACGAGGTTGAGCTTGATAAACTCGACGCGGTAATTCTTCCGGGCGGACTTGACGGAACAAATAACCTCGAAAAATCCGAGTTTGTTCAGAGCGTGCTTGACTTTGCCGTTGAAAACGAAAAGCAGATTTGTGCAATCTGTGCCGCACCTTCTATTCTCGGACACAAGGGAATTTTAGACGGTAAAAACGCAACCTGTTTCCCGGGCTTTGAGGTAAATCCCGATAAGGTGAATTACACAGGCGAGCCTGCAGTAAGCGACTCAAATGTTATTACGGGAAAGGGTGCCGGCTGTACAATTCAGTTCGGACTTTTAATTGCAGAAAAAATGGCGTCGCCCGAAATTGCAAAGCACGTTAAGGAAACTATGCAATGCCCGTAAAAAACTTAGGGCAGAAAAAGAACGAACTTCGCCTGAAATATAAAAAAATTAGAGAAGAATTTTCTCGTGAAGAGAAAGCTGAGCTTGATAAAAAAATAACCGAAAGATTTTTAAATCTTGAACAATATCAGTCGGCAAAAAACGTTTTTGCATTTGTATCAAAGGATATTGAGGTTAATACCGAGGATATCATTATTAATGCACTCGAAAGCGGAAAAAAGGTCGCGGTACCGCTTTGCGATATCGGCTCGACTACAATGTATTTCTGCTATATAAATTCCTATGACGACCTCAAAGAAGGCTGTTACGGGATTTTAGAGCCTGACCGAAGTAAATGTATCCGTGCCGAAAAAAATGACGCGGATATTATGCTCGTTCCCGGTTTGGTATTTGACAAAAAAGGTTACCGTTTAGGATTTGGAAAAGGCTTTTACGACCGTTTTATGTGTGAGTACAATAGGCTGACAGTCGGGGTTTGTTATTCAAAATGTATTGAGGACGAGCTTCCGATCGGCGATTATGACAAGCCCGCTGATATGGTAGTTACTGATAGATATACTATAGACATAAGATAAGGGGAGAATTATGGATTTTGAGAATAATTCTTTTAAAGAAAAAGACATAAACGAACTCAGAAAAGAAAAAGTTCAGAATTTTCATCTTAATATCGACGACGATAATCTCGCTGTAGGCGAACATTACCGCCAGCTTGAAAATTACGACGACGAAGGCTCGCAGACTATCAATTCCTTCTCCGACGACGACGTTCGTGAGCAGATGGAGCGTAATTCAAGACATATGCGTAAGCGTGAAAAACGTGAGCAGAAAAAACAGCTAAAATATGCCGACCTTCAGAACAAGCGTCGTTTCCGTATAATTTGGTGGGTTTCTGTTATGCTTGTCGGAATGATGTTCGCTATGTATCTTATGATAGGCGTTAACGATATGCTTGCAGTCGACAGAAGTGAGGAGAATACCGTTACTGTTGAAATTCCCGAAAACCCAACTCTTGACGATGTGACAAAGGCACTTTGGAGCAAGGGAGTAATTAAGGAAGAGCATTTCTTCGCTATGTATGCGACCCTTACCAAAAACGCCGACCGATTCACACAGGGCGTTTATAATATGTCGACAAATCTTGATTACGAGGCGATTATAAATTATCTGCAATCTATGTCCAACCGTACCGATACAATCAAGGTAACCATTCCCGAGGGTATGAGCGTTTTGGAAATTGCAGATATGCTTGTTGAAAAAGACGTATTATCCGATACAAAGGATTTTCTAAAGCTTTGCAATTCCGACTATTTTGACGAGGACTATGCTTTTATCTCAAATATCCCAAATCCCGATAAACGCTACTATAAGCTTGAGGGTTATCTTTTTCCCGATACTTACGAGTGCTATCATAACGAGGATCCTAAGCTTACAATCACAAGAATGTTAAACGACTACGAAACCCGAATTTACGATAATCAGAACGTAGACGGCTACAGCAATGCAGTTAACGTCAAAAAGCTTTCAAAGGCAAATAAATATTCCCTTAATCAGATTCTCATAATGGCGTCTATAATTCAGGCTGAGGCGGCTAATAAAGAGGATATGTATAATATCAGCTCTATTATCCACAACCGCCTTGAATACAATGTGGATTACGGTGTAGGAAAGCTCAGCCTTGACTCGACTAAATTCTATCCGTATCGCAGTAAAAAGGTAATTCCCGAAAGCGAGAAAAAGACGTTTAAGAGTACATATAACACATATAAGCTAAACGGACTTCCGCCGGGACCGATTTGTAATCCCGGAATGGACGCGATTATGGCGGCTATTTATCCGAACGATACCTCGTATCTCTATTTCTGCCACGCAAAGAACGGAACTCCGTATTATGCCACAACTCTCTATGAGCAGAATTTAAATCTTGCATCAATTAATTAGGAATGTTATGATTAAACCTGAAATTCTTTCGCCTGCGGGCGATTTTGAGTGTCTTAATTCAGCGGTAAAATTCGGTGCTGACGCTGTTTTTCTTGCGGGAAAGCAGTTTGGAATGCGTACCGCATCCGCTAATTTTGACAACGACAGTCTAAAAAAAGCGTGCGATTTTGCACATGAAAATAATGTAAAGGTTCATTTAACCTGCAACACTCTCCCTCGTACCTACGAGGTGGATGAGCTACCCGAGTTTTTGCGATTTGCACAGAGTGCGGGGGTTGACGCTTTTATTATTGCCGATATCGGCGTTATGGAGCTTGCTAAAAAATATGCTCCGAATGTTTCTCTCCACGTTTCAACTCAGGCGGGCGTTACTAACCATTTAACTGCCAATTCACTCTATAATATGGGTGCGTCAAGAGTAGTTTTAGCACGTGAACTTTCGCTTTCCGAAATTGCTGATTTGCGTGCAAAAACGCCAAAGGAGCTTGAGATAGAAACCTTTGTCCACGGGGCAATGTGCGTGTCTTTTTCGGGACGATGCCTTATTTCCAGCTATATGACCGGACGCGACGCAAACCGAGGCGACTGTGCACAGCCTTGCCGTTGGAAATATCACCTTTTTGAAGAAAACCGTGAAGGTCAGTATTTCCCGGTTGAGGAAAACGAACAGGGAACATTTCTTTATAATTCACGCGACCTTCGTATGATAGAGTATATCCCCGAGCTTGTGAAAGCCGGAATATCAAGCTTTAAAATCGAGGGCAGGGCAAAGTCCAGCTACTATACCG
>JAFLSL010000179.1 GCA_022510985.1 Ruminococcus sp.
TAAAACCGCCATATGATGAATAAAACCGCGTCTGCCGTCGTGACCGGCTAAGACCGTTCCGACGATTTTCCCGTCGATGATTGCAATCTGACTCATTTCGGGATTGCGTTTAAGATAGCTGTCTATGCTTTCTCTAGAATCTGCGTCGCTTAACGCACGCTTGGTTGTAATCTGCCACATTTCGAAAATCTCGTCGTAATCTTCAATTTTCATTGAACGAATCTTCATACTTCACCATTAATAAATCATAGTTCCGATACCCTCGTCGGAGAAAAGCTCAAGCAGAATTGAGTGCTTTATGCGTCCGTCAAGAATATGTGCTCTGCCGACTCCGCTTCTTACCGCCTCAACACAGCAGTCGATTTTCGGAATCATACCGCCGCTTATAATACCTTCTTTTTTCAGCGAAGGAACCTCGCTTGCGTTAACGACAGAGATAAGCGAATCCTCGTCATTTATATCACGGAGAAGTCCGCGAATATCGGTCATAAGAATGAGCTTTTTCGCACCGAGTTTAGCCGCAATCTGCGAAGCCGCGAGGTCTGCGTTGATGTTGAAAACCTCGCCGTTATATCCGCCTGCGATAGTTGAAATTACTGGGATATAGCCGTTTTTGAGCGAATCCATAATAATCATCGGATTAACGTGTTCAATTTCTCCGACATATCCCAAATCCTCAGCCGTAGCCAGCTTTTTAGCCATAAGCATTTTTCCGTCAAGTCCGCAAAGTCCGATAGCTCTGCCGCCGCTGTTGGAGAGGTGCTGAACTAAGCTTTTGTTGACCTTTCCTGCTAAAACCTGCTGAACGATATCGATAGTTTCCTTGTCGGTTACACGGAGCCCGTTTTTAAACTCGCTTTCTTTGCCGGTTTTTTCGAGCATCTGATTAATTTCAGGACCGCCACCGTGAACGAGAACTACGTTAATTCCGACAAGCTGCATAAGAACAATATCGCTCATAACAGCTTCCTTTAACTCCTCGCTCTTCATCGCGTTGCCGCCGTATTTAACGACAATTGTCTGTCCCGAATATTTTTGAATATAGGGCATAGCCTGAATTAATATTTCAGCTCTTTTGTTGTTATCCATTATAAGACCTTCCTACGTTCTGTAATCTCCGTTTATTTTAACATAATCATACGTTAAATCGCAACCGTATGCCTCGGCGTTGCTGCTTCCGTCGCCTAAAGCAACGATAATATTAATTTCATCTTCAAGCAGAATCTCTTTAGCCTTATCTTCGGAGAATGGAATGCCTGCACCGTTTTGGCAAACGTCAATAGTTCCTTTGTCTGATTTAAAGCTGACGCAGACCTTTTTGACGTCAACGTCCGCTCCGCTGTAGCCGATTGCACAGAGAACACGTCCCCAGTTAGCGTCCGCACCGAACATAGCAGATTTTAAAAGGCTTGAGCAAATTACGCTCTTGCTGACTTTAATTGCATCTTGCTTTGTTTTTGCTCCGCTTACTGAGCAGATTAAAAGCTTTGTAGCACCCTCGCCGTCTTTAGCGAGTTTTTTAGCCAGCATTTTAAACGCCTCGGTCAGACCCTCGACAAATGTGCGGTAATCCTCGTTCTTTTCTGTGATTTCAGGGTTGCCTGCTTTTCCCGATGCCATAATGGCAAGGGTGTCGTTGGTTGAGGTATCGCCGTCAACGCTGACCATATTGTAGCTGTCCTCGACTGCTTCTCTTAACGCACTTTCGAGCATTTCACTTGAAACCGCCGCGTCGGTAGTTACGAAAGAGAGCATTGTTCCCATATTAATATGTATCATACCGCTCCCCTTGGCGATACCGCCGATGGTAACGGTTTTACCGCCCAAAGTCATTGTCATAGCAATTTCTTTTTTTACGGTATCTGTCGTCATAATCGCCTCGGCAGCGTTCGTACCGCCGTCCTTTGAGAGCGTGCCACGCATTTTTTTTGCACCCTCTATAATCGGTTCAATCGGAAGAATTTCGCCGATTACTCCGGTTGAGGCTACGATAACATCATTTGCGTTAACATTTAAAACGTCAGCCGCAATATCGCACATCTTTTCCGCTTTCTCAGCTCCGTCTGCGTTGCAGGTGTTTGCGTTGCCCGAGTTTACGATAACCGCCTGTGCTTTTCCGTTTTCGAGGTGTCTTTTGGTTACCGCAATTGTGTCGGATTTTACGAGATTTTTCGTAAAAACTGCCGCCGCGTTACAGAGAGTGTCGCAGTAAATGAGTGCTAAGTCACGTTTAGTTTTGTTAGACGGCTTGATTGAGGCACAAATTCCCTGTGCCGTAAAGCCCTGCGGTGCTGTTACACCGCCGTCAATAAATTTGTACATACTTTATTCCTTTTAGAAAGCAGGCGGAAGAATTTCCAAGCCTGTTTTTTCGTCCAGTCCGAAAATGATGTTCATATTCTGAATTGCCTGTCCAGCTGCACCCTTGACCATATTGTCAATTGCCGAGCATGCGATAAGCTTATTTGCTCGTTTGTCAAAGTGCAGAGAAATGTCGCAGAAATTTGAATACTTTATATTGTGAATATCGGCACACATTCCATCGGGAAGAAGTCTTACAAAATACTCGTCCTTATAAAAATCCTCGTATGCCTTCCTGATTTTCTCAAAGCTCACGCCCTCTTTAATGTCGGCGTAGCAGGTTGCAAGAATACCGCGGTTTACGGGCAAAAGATGGGGAACAAACGTGATTGTAACCTTCTCTCCCGAGAGCTTTGATAGTGTCTGCTCAATTTCGGGAGTGTGGCGGTGGGATGCAACCTTGTAAGCGTGAAAACCTTCGTTAAGTTCGGGAAAGTGACTACCATGAGTGGGCTTTCTGCCTGCACCTGTAACTCCGCTCGCACAGTTGCATATGATGCCCTTAAGCTCTACAAGCCCGTTTTTTACGGCAGGTGCTAAAGCTAAAGGAGAGCAGGTTGTGTAACAGCCGGGGTTTGCGATAACGCTCTTGCCCTTAATCTCGTCACGAAAAAATTCGGGAAGTCCGTAAACGGATTCCTCGTGCAAAGCTTTATCGAGAAATGTTCCGCCGTACCATTCCTTATATTCGTCCTCGCTTTCGAGCCTGAAATCTGCTCCGAGGTCAATGAACTTTACGCCCGCTTTTTTGCAATCTGCCGCAAGTTCCTGACTTAATCCGTGGGGTAAAGCTGCAAAAACAATATCGCTTTTAGCCACGACCTCATCCGCGTTTTCGCAAACCATATCGTTTAAGTAAATATAGCTCGGAT
>JAFLSL010000018.1 GCA_022510985.1 Ruminococcus sp.
CCACCCGTACAATTCCACAGGGAATGACAGCTCTTCTGAGCTATGACCCCGAGCTTTCGCCCGAGAGCAACAAGGATATGATGACCGATGCCGCTAAGCACGTTGCAACAGGTCAGGTAACTTTTGCCGCAAGAAACAGCGAGTTCGGACATCAGAAAATTAAAGAGGGCGAGATTATCGCTCTCGAAAACGGCAAGCTTACAATAACTGAGAAAACTCCTGCGAAGGCCGCTGTAAAGCTCGCTAAGAATATGATTAAACACGATACATCCTTTGTAACCCTTATTTACGGCAGCGACATTACCGAAAAGGAAGCACAGGAAGCGTACGAGGCTATAAATGATAAGTTCGGAAGTAAGGTTGATGTTTCGCTGATAAACGGCGGACAACCAATTTACTACTTCATTTTAAGCGTAGAATAAAACAGAAAAGACGGCGAAAGCCGTCTTTTTTTGAACGGAAGAGTAATATGTCACTATATGCTATGAAAATTGAAAAGCTTTCCGGAATCGGAAAAAAGCGTGCTGAACTTTTTAATAAGCTCGGCGTATTTTCCGTTGGCGAGCTTTTGAATTTTTATCCGAGGACCTATGAGGATTGGTCGGATATTACAGATATAGCCGATGTTGAAAACGGCAAGACAGTATGTATAAGAGCAACTGTCCACAGTGCTTTTCAGACGGGTTATACAAAAACAGGAAAGTATATTGCAAAAACCATTGTTGTCGATGAGAGCGGAGCTTGCGAGCTTATATTTTTTAATAACCGCTATATCGACCGGATGCTTGCAAATGGTGCTACATATCGTTTTTTCGGAAAAGCGTCTAACGTTTTCGGAAATGTCAGTATGATTGCTCCGACCTTTTCGCCCGACAACGCCTCTTCCGAGGTTCGACCGATTTATAATCTTACCTCCGGACTTAACAATAATATAGTTGTAAAAGCCGTTAAAGACGCGATAAAATTACTTCCCGAGAAAATCAATGACCCTTTACCCGGAAATCTCAGAACACGTTTTCAATTATGCGATTTAAAGTACGCAATTAAAAATATCCATTTTCCCGAAAGCCTGCAGGCACTCGAAATGGCTAGAAAACGCCTTGTAATTGAGGAGCTTTTAGTCCTTAACTTGGGGCTTAGAGGGCTTAAAAACCGCAAGCGTTCTGAAAATAAGAATATTATCAACATCGATTATTCGTCCGAGTTTGAGAGTTTTTTGTCCTTTGAAATGACAAATGCCCAAAAACGTGCTATCTCAGAATGTATATCCGATTTAAAAAATCCCGATTCCTCGCTTAACCGACTTGTCCAGGGTGATGTAGGCTCGGGCAAAACCGTTGTTGCAGGTTCAGTCTGCTATACGATGATAAAAAACGGAAAACAAGCCGCTTTTATGGCTCCGACAGAAATCTTGGCTGAACAACACTATAATTCCTTTAAAGAAATATTTAAAGATGCTGATATAAAAGTTGCTTTATTAACAGGCTCTCTGAGACAGTCCGAGAAGAATAAAATTCGAGAACAGCTCGCACTCGGAGAAGTCGACTTAATTATCGGCACGCACGCACTGATTACCGATGATACCGAGTTTAAAAATTTGGCATTGGTTGTAACCGATGAACAGCATCGTTTCGGAGTTGCCCAGCGTGCTAAGCTTCTTTCAAAAGGTAAAAATCCGCATCTTCTCGTTATGAGTGCAACGCCGATTCCGAGAACTTTGGGATTGATTATTTTCGGCGATCTCGACATTTCTATAATTGACGAGTTGCCCCCGGGACGTCAGGAAATCGAAACTCTAATGATAACTTCTGATAAGCGTGACCGGGCTTTAGGATTTATAAAAAAAGAAATCTCAAGAGGTCGTCAGGCGTATATCGTCTGTCCGCTTGTTGAAGAAGGCGAGAATGATTTAGCGTCCGCCGAAGAATATGCGGCTGAGCTTATGCTTAACTATTTCAGCGATATCCCGGTGGGGATTTTGCACGGAAAAATGAAATCCACCGATAAAGAAGCGGTTATGCGTGATTTTTCTGAAAATAAACTAAAGCTTTTAGTCGCAACCACCGTTATCGAGGTGGGAATTGATGTTCCGAATGCGACGATAATGATGATAGAAAACGCCGAACGCTTTGGGCTTTCTCAGCTCCATCAGCTTCGCGGACGAGTAGGACGAGGTGATGAAAAAAGCTGGTGCATACTTGTCTCTGACAGCGAAACCGAAATGTCTAAAGAACGTCTGAAAACAATTTGCACAACCCGCGACGGCTTTAAAATTGCTGATGCCGACCTTAAATTACGCGGACCGGGAGATTTCTTCGGTTCACGTCAGCACGGACTTCCCGAGCTTTCCATAAGCAATCTTGCCGATACCAAAAATCTTAAGCTGTCTCAAAAAATTGCCGACTATGTCATTCTTGATTCAAACAATCTTCGCAATGAGCGGTATCGTGCCTTGAAAAGCGAGATAAATCGTTTGTTTAAGACAGCAGGCGAGGACTCTCTCAACTAAATTAGTGTGAAAAATCACACTAATATTGAAAAATCAGTTTCTATATAGTATAATGTCTTATAATATGAATGGGAGGTATTCTTATGAAAAAGAAGATTTCAATATTGCTTTCTACATTACTTGTGCTGTGCACATTCTTTTCTATAACCTTCATTCCCGCGAATGCCATAAGCTATAAAAGCGGTGTTAAACTGAAGTCAAACTCAGCCTTACTTATAAACCTTGATACAGGACAGACAGTTTTTGAGAAGAAAGCAGACAAAAAGCGTTATCCCGCATCTACTACAAAAATTATGACATATATTGTTGTTGCGGAGCATGTTGACAATTTCAAGAAAACTATGGTTGAAATTAAGCAGGATGTACTCGATGTTTTATACGGAACAGGCAGTTCTGTTGCGAATATTTCCGCACACGTCGGAGAAAAAATGACTGTCCTTGACCTTCTTTATTCAATGATGGTACCCTCAGGTAACGATGCCGCTGTTGTGCTTGCTGATTATGTAGGCGGCGGAAGTATCGACAAATTCGTTTCTATGATGAACGAAAAGGCTAAGGAACTTGGATGTAAAAACACACATTTCAAGAACCCCGACGGACTGCACGATGATGACCACTATACAACCGCAACAGACCTTGCAATTATGACGCAGTACGCACTCACCTTGCCTGAGTTTTCAAAAATTACAAACACTACCACATATTACGTAGAAGGTGACGACTTTCCTCTCGTAACAACAAACTATCTTATAGACGCTAATCGAGGCGGCTCGTATTACTATCAGTATGCTCAGGGAGTAAAGACGGGTACAACCGATGAAGCGGGACATTGCCTGGTTACAATCGGAAGTGCCGATGGATATTCATATCTCGGTGTATTTCTCGATTCCCCCTACGACCCCGACCCTTATAAGGACGAATACGGTACAATGATTGACGCAAAGGAGCTTTTCCGTTGGTCGCTCACGAGCCTTGAGCTTAATCAGGTCGCATCCTCAGAAACTCCGATTTGTGAGGAAAAAATCAACCTCGCGTGGGGAAAAAACAGCGTCCAGCTTGTACCTGAAAAGAATATAAATGCTATAGTTCCAAAGACCTTCGAGGATTCCGACATAAAGATTGAGATGGATATTCCCGATAGTGTCGATGCCCCGATTAAAGAGGGCGAGGTTATCGGAAAAGCCACAGTTTACTATGACGGCTCAAAGGTAAAGGAGAAAACTAAGCTTGCCGAAGTAAATTTAGTTTCAAGCGAAACGGTAGAACGCAGCGGAATTCTTTATGTGTTATCCGTAATCCAAAGCATAATTGTTTCAAAATGGTTCATCGTAGTTATCGCCGCAATTGTAGTTTTACTTATTATTTATATAATCATAAGTTCAATAATAAAGCGTCGTAACCGCAGAAACAGAAGACACGTCAGACGCTACCGCAATTTCTAAAATTTTTCAAAAAACAGGTCGGGTATTACCCGACCTGAAGTTTTTAATCGCTATCTATAAAGTGAGCCAAAGCTTCTTTATAATTTGCACCGCTCTTGCAGATTTTATCAAGACTGTTAATGCTAACTCCTACGCTTTCTTCACTTTTTATATAATCCTTATTCATACAATCCCAAGGACACGCCGCATCCTTAAGATACGGATATTTTTTGTTTTTTTCGGTATAACCCTTGGAAACCGTAAAATAGGGGATATATACCTCTTTATCTTTGTATGTAATACATTTTCCCGACATATTTTTAACTGTATTTTCTATTTTAGAATAATATTCTTCTCCGTTTTTAAATTTTTTAATAAATTCCTCTTTGCCGATAATCTCTTTTGTATTGATTTTATTTACTTTATAATTCGTATTTAGAATTAAGACTAATCCTTTAAGCGTTTCATTATCGTAATCACGTCTGAAATTGTTTGCAAGAACTCCTAAGGCGGCTTCGTCCATTGTCAAATTTTTTTTACTTAAAAGTGATTTGGTATCTTTTTTTATTTTATTTCCCGAATGAATAATCGGTACAGATGCCATTATGGCAAGTATCAACAAAAGTCCTATAATTTTTCGTCTCATATTCTCACTCGTATTCTTTTATTTTTGTTTTTTATTTCTTGACATCACTAACACTTTGTCTTAAAATATATTATGTTCATTTAGATTAATATATGAAAGGAACCTATTATGAAATCTAAATTGTGTTGGATATCTTTTATTCCTTTTGCTATCTTAGCTGTTGTAATAGAAGTTCTTCAAAATAATTCAATATTATTTTCAAAAGACAGCAACCTCGCACCATATCTGGTAGTCGGTGCCGTGCTTGTAATTCTTCTTATAAATATTATTTTCGTAGCAATCGATAAAAAATCATCCCCCGTGTATCTGCTTTCGATGAATATTCCCGCTGCGGCTTTTGCAACTTTAGCGGCTGCACTGGTAGCCTCAAAATCAGCTCTTATTATGATTCTTGATCTCCAAAACCATACTTATACATTGTTTACCTTAGCACTGTCGGTTTTCGGAATACTCACTTCAATTTGCCTGGTAATAATCGCACTGGCACATATTCAGGGAAGAAATTTTTTTCCGAGAATGGGTGTGCTTTTCCTTTCAATGCCTGTATGGGCCGGATTAATGCTTATTTCCGAGTTTCTCTCTAACCGTACGGTTTCGGTTTCTTCGGTAAATCCCATAAACCTTTTCTGCTACGCTTTCACAATGATTTTTCTGTTTAAGCTTGCTATGTTGATTGCGACGGTAGACGGAAAAAATCCGGTAAAGTCTATGTATCTTTATGGACTTCCTCTTGCAGGACTGGGACTTGCAGTGGGCGTTAATACGATTTTTTCAATTATATACGATGGGTTTGACTATTCAGAAAATATAATATCCTTTGCATTCTTTGCGTTTGCTTTGTATGTAATTTCCTTTAATATTGAACTTTCAAAAAATTCATACTCCAACGAGGAACAGCTTCTCGAGTATGATTTAGATGATTTTGATAACAATCAGTCCATAACTGCTATTCAGGACAATTTTGTTGTTATGTCCGAAAGACAAACCGACGATTATGACTACGACTATTCAAGTGTAGCCGGTGCGGATGATGATTTTGTTGTAGCTCCCGATATCAAGGAAGACGATGTAATTTATATCGAAAAAAATAAGGCTGAAAGTTTTGAGGAAGGCGTAGTCGGTAGGAAATCGAAATCAGAAAAATTAGAAATCGAGGACAGCGAAGAACAGTCCGAGATGAATAAAATCGATAAGATTATTGAAGATATTGACAACTAATGTAAATTTTTGTTTGTTGACTTTTTAGATTTTCAGTGATACTATATATTCATATAATCTAAAACTTGGATAAGGACACGATATTTTGAATTGTTTTTTCAGAGAGCGTGCATTTGGTGAGAGTACGTAAAGCATTCAATCTATTACCACCTTTGAGTTCCGTGCAGGAAATGGTACGGCGGATAGTCCCGTTAAAGGCAATGAGGGTTTTAACCGAAGTTGGGTGGAACCGCGATACGTAAATTCTGTCGCCCCAATATTCTTTTACGGAATATTGGGGCGTTTTTCTATTAATAAAATGAAAAGGAGTAGTTGACATTGGTAAACGTAGAATTAAAGGGCGGAGTTGTAAATCAGTACGAAGAAAATATCACTCCTGCCGAAATTGCAAAAGGAATTGGTATGGGACTTTATAAGTCCGTTTGTGCCGCAAAAATAAACGGCGAGGTCTTTGACCTCAGAACCCCTATAACTGAGGATTGCAAGGTAGAGCTTTTAACATTTGATGATGTAAACGGAAAAAAAGCATTTTGGCATACAGCGTCCCACGTTCTTGCACAGGCTGTTAAACGTCTTTATCCCGGTGCAAAATGTGCTATAGGACCCGCTGTAGATAACGGCTTTTACTACGATTTCGATGTTGAAAAACCTTTTACGACAGAAGATTTGGAAAAAATCACAGCCGAAATGAAAAAGATTGTGAAATCAAAAATTTCTCTTGAAAAATTTGAGCTTGAGCCTGATGAGGCAGTAAAGCTTTTAGAGGATATGAAAGAGCCTTATAAAGTTGAGCTTTGTAAGGAGCATAGCGACAAAGGTGAAAAAATCAGTTTTTATAAGCAGGATGATTTTACCGACCTTTGTGCAGGTCCTCACCTTATGGACGTTAGTGCAATTAAGGCAATTGCTCTTACAAATACAACAGGTGCGTATTGGAGAGGAGACGCTAAAAACGCTCAGCTTTGCAGAGTTTACGGTGTAGCATTCCCGAAGGCGTCTATGCTTGAAGAACATTTAAAAATGATGGAAGAGGCAAAAAGCCGTGACCATAACAAGCTCGGTCGTGAGCTTGAGTTGTTCACAACAAGCGAGGTTATCGGTCAGGGACTTCCGATTCTTCTTCCTAAGGGTGCAAGAGTTATCCAGCTTTTGCAGCGTTTTGTTGAGGACGAAGAGCAGAAGAGAGGCTGGCTTTTAACAAAAACTCCGTTTATGGCAAAATCCGACCTTTATAAAATCAGCGGCCATTGGGGACACTATAAAGACGGTATGTTTGTACTCGGCGACGAAGAAAAGGACGATGAGGTGTTTGCTCTGCGTCCGATGACTTGTCCGTTCCAGTATCAGGCTTATCTTAATCGTCAGCGTTCATACCGCGATTTACCTCTTAGATATAACGAAACCTCAACGCTTTTCAGGAATGAAGCGTCTGGCGAAATGCACGGACTTATCCGCGTTCGTCAGTTCACAATTTCCGAAGGTCACCTTATGTGCACTCCCGAACAGCTCGAGGATGAGTTTAAGGGAAGTCTTGAGCTTGCAATATTTATGCTCAAAACTGTCGGACTGTACGAGGATGTTAGCTATCGTTTCTCGCAATGGGATCCAAGTAACAGAGAAAAATATATCGGAACCGAGGAAGAGTGGAATGAAGTTCAGGGTATGATGGGCAGAATTCTTGACCACCTCGAAATCCCTTATGAAATCGGCATAGGCGAGGCAGCGTTCTATGGTCCTAAGCTCGATATCCAGATTAAAAATGTTTACGGCAAAGAAGATACCCTCATCACAATTCAGATTGACGGTATGATTGCTGAGAAATTCGGTATGGAATATGTCGATAAAGACGGAAAGAAAAAGAATCCGTATATCATTCACCGCACTTCAATCGGATGTTACGAGCGTACTCTTGCTTTGCTTATCGAAAAATACGCAGGTGCTTTCCCAATGTGGCTTGCTCCCGTGCAGGTTAAAGTTCTTCCTATTGCTGATCGTCATTTTGACTATGCTTACGATATCAAAAAGGCTCTTGAGGCTGAAGGTATGCGTGTTGAAATTGATGACAGAAGTGAAAAAATCGGATATAAAATTCGCGAGGCACAGCTTCAGAAGGTTCCGTATATGTTTGTAGTAGGCGATAAGGATATTGAAAACAACGCTGTTTCCGTCCGCCATAGAAAAGAAGGCGATCTCGGTTCAATGCCGCTTAGTGATTTTATCGCTATGGCAAAGAAAGAAATCGACACTAAGGAGATAAAATAACTAAATGTATAACCGTTCATATAATCGAGGCAGAAGGGGAATGACCTTTAAATTTAAACCGCCTAAGCGTAAGAAATTTAAAACAACAATTTCTCCCTCGCTTGTAAGCGACTCAAAGACTTCTCTGTATAAATTGCGTCTTATGAGGGTGATTTTGATAATCCTCGCTGTCGCTGTTGCAGCAGCTGCAATTTTTGTAGGAATACATTTTCTGCGTAACGACAGCGAAAGAGCAACCTCTGCCGATTACAACGCTTTTGCAGAAAACCAAAACGCTGAATTACTGCGTGTTGTAAATAAAAGCAATCCGCTTGACAAAAACTATGTCCCAAAGCTTGTTGAGAAGGACGGCTATCAGGTAAGCGTGCTTGCTGAGAAAAGTCTTGATGAAATGCTCGCTGATGCAAAAAAGCAGGGAATAAGTCTGTATGTAAAATATGCATATGTTTCCTATGCTGAGCAAAAAAAGAAATATAATGATGAGTTTAAAAGAAATATCGAGCAGTACGGACTTTCTGAGGTTAAAGCACAAGCAAAAACCAATGTTGTAATTCCGCAGGCGGGCAGAAGTGAAAATCAGACAGGACTACTCATAAGTTTCAGAAGTGAGCAAAGCGGAAAATTTGAAAATTCAACCGCGTCCGATTGGCTTTCTAAAAATGCTAAAAATTATGGCTTTGTACTCCGTTATCCACCTGATAAAACAGCCGAAACCTCAATGAATGCTAACGCTAAATCCTACCGCTATGTGGGCAAAGATAACGCTGAGGTTATGCAGAGCCTTAATATGTGTCTTAACGAGTATAGCTACTATATAAGCTCACGAAACAATTAATTTTTTAAATTTTAAAAAAATGCTTGCATTTTGTAATAAACTATAGTATAATTCTACTGTTGTATTGAATTATGTCTTGAATGAGGTGAATAAAATGAAAAGTGGAATCCATCCGGATTATGAGCAGACTACAATTAAATGTGCTTGCGGTAATGTGATTGAGACAGGCTCAACCAAGAAGGATATTCGTGTTGAAGTTTGTTCCAAGTGCCACCCTTTCTTTACAGGTAAGCAGAAGTTAGTTGACACAGGCGGACGTGTTGATAGATTTAAAAAGCGTTTCAACATCGACTAATTTTAATTTGACTTTAAAGACGGCATACTCTGCCGTCTTTTTTGTGTATTTATGAGTGTTATGAATGATAGCTATAAAACAGTAAAAACAAGTGCGTCTGATGAATTTGTTAAAAAACGTTCTCGTTTTATCGGCTACGCAAAGCCTGTCAAAACTGAGGCGGATGCACTCGAATTTATAAATAAAATTAAAAAGGAGCATTGGGACGCACGTCATAATTGTTACGCTTATTCTCTCAGAGAAGGTTCGATAAAGCGATACAGTGATGACGGGGAACCTCAGGGTACTGCAGGTGTTCCTATGCTTGATGTGCTAAATAAAAGCGGTATTGTTGATGCCGTTGTTGTTGTCACCCGTTATTTCGGCGGTGTTTTGCTCGGAACGGGCGGCTTAGTGCGGGCTTATTCCCAGGCGGCAAAAATCGCTCTCGACGCGGCAAATGTAATTACAATGAGCATCTGTTCCGAATGTATTATCCGCTGTTCCTACAACAGATACGGAAAGCTCAATACGCTTATAATGAACAAAAACGGCGTTGTTGACGATATCACATTCTCCGATAACGTGACTTTAAGCTTTCATATCCCTGTGGAAAATATTCCTTCCCTAAAAAAAGAACTTGCTGATGCGACAGCAGGCGAGGTTGAAATAGAAATTATTGACGAAAAATACTATGAAATAAGCGAATAAATAAAAATTTTTAAAAAATTTAGGATTTTTTAATTTTTAATCGTATATATAATCGTAACAGAGAAGTGGGGGTGAATTTATGCCGTTGCCTGACGGATTTCTGCAGGAACTTAAATTGCGTAACGATATGAGCGAGGTTGCCTCGTCATATGTGAATTTAAACCGCAGGGGACGTAATATGGTCGGACTTTGTCCTTTTCACGGCGAAAAAACTCCCTCATTTAATATCTATACTGAAAACGGCTCATTTTATTGCTTTGGCTGCGGAGTGGGCGGCGATGTAATCACCTTTATAATGAAGATTGAAAATCTTGATTATATCGACGCTGTTAAGTTTTTAGCCCAAAGAGCGGGAATGAATATGCCCGAGGACAGCTTTGATGATTCTATGTCATCGCTGAGAAAGCGTATTTATGAGGCTAACAGAGAGGCCGCAAGGTTTTTCTACAGTCAGCTCTACAGTGAATCTGGCAAAAACGGACTAGCATATTTTCGCGGACGAGCTCTCTCTGAGCGTACAATCAGGCGTTTCGGACTTGGCTACGCCGACGCTAACCGCTACTCATTAGTTAATCATTTAAAGTCGCTCGGCTTTAAAAACAACGAGATAGTTCAGGCGAACTTAGCCTATCAGAATAAAAACGGAAATATTTCCGATAGATTTTTCGATAGAGTTATGTTTCCGATTATTGACCTTCGCGGTAACGTAATCGCGTTTGGCGGACGTATTATGACCGACGCAAAGCCCAAGTATCTCAATACTTCCGACACACCCGTATTTAAAAAGAGTGCCAATCTTTTCTCGCTTAATAACGCAAAAAACACCGACGGACGCACCTTGATATTATGCGAAGGCTATATGGACGTAATAGCTCTGAATCAGGCAGGTTTTACAAACGCC
>JAFLSL010000180.1 GCA_022510985.1 Ruminococcus sp.
TTTGAGGACTTTTTGCTATTATTATGCGTAAAAAGAATTATGCACGCAAATATAAAATATGCCCGACTGTTATTGTCAGCTTTCTGCGGGGCTGTATTTAGCTTTACCGCATTTTTGCCGTTTAATCAATTCCCTGTGAATTTTATATTTGATATAATTGTTTCTTTAGCTTTAACGCTGATATGTTTCGGATATAAAAGCAGAAATCTTTTTTTAAAAACCTCGGGAACGCTCGTTATTATTTCGCTTTTATTTTCGGGAGCAATGATATTTATTTATCTTGCGTTTTCACCGAGAGGTATGGTAATTATTAACAACAGCGTTTATTTTAATATTTCACCCTTACTTCTGATTATTTTAACGCTTGTTATTTATTTTATTCTTTTTCTTTTTAAAAAGCTTTACAATAATCACACAAGCTCGTGTCTGATACATAACGTTAATATTCTATATAAGAATAATAAATATTCAGTTAAATGTAAAACAGACAGTGGTTGCAACGTAAAAGAGCCATTTTCGGGTGCAAGCGTAATAATAATTGAAAAAAGTGAGCTTGAAGGCATATATATTGATGAAAAGCTTATGCGTATTATTCCTTTTAACAGCTTAGGCGGAAACGGAATAATTTACGGATTTAAAGCTGATGAGATTTTTATTGACGATAAAAAAATTGACGAAGAAATATATATCGGAATTTGCGACGGCATTTTTAAATATGAAATAAAAGGGTTAATTCCCGAGAACATTATAAAGGATTGATTTTATGAAATTCCAAATTATAAAAAATATAAAAGAAAAAATACTCAGATTATTCATTACAGACGATCAGGTATTTTATATCGGCGGAAACGATACTCTTCCTCCCCCTTTAACAAAGGAAGAAGAAACAGAAGTAATAAATAAAATAAAAGACGGCGATGAAAGCGGCAAGGAAAAGCTTATTGTACATAATTTGAGGCTTGTTGTTTATATTGCAAAAAGATTTGAAACGGCGGGTGCTAATATTGAAGACTTAATTTCAATTGGTACTATCGGGCTTATTAAGGCAGTCAACACATTTAATCCTGAAAAAAATATTAAACTTGCCACATATGCATCCAGATGTATTGAGAACGAAATTCTTATGTTTTTAAGAAAAAGCAGTCAACTTAAAAATGAAATCAGTATTGACGAACCGCTTAACACGGATTGGGACGGCAATGAGCTTCTATTGTGTGATGTGCTGGGTTCCGATCCTGATATAATAAACCGTGATATAGAAACAGAGCTTGAGTGTAATCAACTTTTAAATGCTGTTTCTAATTTAAACGACAGAGAAAGTCTTATTATGGAACTACGATTTGGACTTAACGGAAAAGAGGAACATACACAAAAAGAAGTTGCCGACTATCTTGGTATTTCACAATCATATATATCAAGGCTTGAAAAGAAAATAATCAAAAGATTAAAACGTGATTTAGAAAAAATAGTATAAAAAACAGCAAGCATTAAGCTTGCTGTTTTTTAGTTATTGTTGCTTTCGCCATCGTTATCATCAATTATTCCGTCGTTGTCATTGACATCGCCGTCATTTTCATCCTCAATATCGCCGTTGTCATCATCGTCAACCATACCGTTGTCATCGTCATCCATATCCGAAACTGCCTCTGAAACTCCATCTGAAGCATCGGACATCATCTCAGTAGCCTCATCGGCTACATCCTGAGCAAGACCGCAACCTGCGAATGAACAAACAGCGAAAATTGATAAGATAATAGCTGCAATCAACTTTTTCAATACAATCACCTCGTACGGTAGTAGTATTGACGCAAAGTTTTAAAATATACAAATTTTATAAATTTTTTAGAAGGTCGTCGATTTTGTATGAAGAGATTACCTCGTCGTTCTCAAAAACAGATACTACAAATGAACCGTCGTCATCAACGGTAATGCCTTTACCCTGCTTTTTTCCGTCGACATAATTTCCGAGGAATATAAAATTACCGTCTTTATCAAAACGGGCGGCTAAGCCCTCGGGTGAATTATTGAACCATTTTCCGATATGAGATGAACCGTCAGAGCCTCTAAAACCTATTCCAAAACCATCTCTTCGGTTATTATGCCAATTTCCAACGTAATTTACCTTATGATTTTTAAAATAGAATGTTCCGAAACCGTTTCGCATATCATCGTGATATTCGCCCTCATATGCTGTTGTTCCCGATGGAGTTACTGTTCTGCCGAATCCTGAGCGTTTATTGTTTTCGTCAAGCTCGCCAAAATACTTATAGCTCTCGCCCAAACTTTCGATTACTGTATCGGGCTCGTCGGTTTCTTTTTCGTAAACCTTAATATCGTTTTCCTCGATTATACTTTCATCAGGTTTATTATATTTTTTGTTTGAAACCTCATAATATGGCTTTCCGTTTTCGTCATTTAAATATTCTACATCTGTTATATCAAAGGTTGAGTTTAAATTTCTACTTAAATTAAAGTCCACCAAATCAAATTCAAATCCACCGAGGTTATTAACAGAATTATCGCGGATAACTGTTTTGGAAATAAACTTGTTGTTTGGTACAGAGTTAAAAAATAAAAATCCTATATTAGTATAAGCCAAAGCTGAATAATCGCCGTCTTGAGGCATTGACGTTTTTGGATAAAGATAAGACTTTACAGTTGATTCAAAATCGTTATGAAGCTTTACTATAACGTCTTTTCCGTCAACCTCAGACGGATACAAAACATATTCGGGAGTATTAAGTCCATCAGATAAATATTCGCTTTTAAGCCAAATATGATTATTATCAAAATAAAAACGTTTAAAGACTTTTCCGTTTTCGTTATAGGTATTTATCCTATAGGAATCGTTGCTGACTTTTTCAGAATTCTGATAAACCAATCCGTTTTTATTGACCTTCCAGCTGAGCTGTTTTCCTTTTTCCATACTGTAGACAAAGGAGTACTCAATGTCATCAATGTATTGAACGCATCGGTTAGCCTGCGTTTCAAATCCGCTGTTAAAAAAATTTGAGCGAATACCCGCAAGAAAATCATCTTTGAAGTCTAAGGTATCAAATTTATCGAATGTTAAGCCGAAATAAATAATTTCTTTGTTTTCCATATCTTACCCTACACGAAAGTGTGTTGTGTACGTTCTTCTTCACTCACCACTCGTTATGCAAAGCAGAAACTGAGCGGAGAATACAAATTATTTTTCTTTATAGACGAAAGTTTCCTATA
>JAFLSL010000181.1 GCA_022510985.1 Ruminococcus sp.
TCATATAGCTTACGAGTGCGACAATATCTCCCGAGAGAAGCTCGCCAGAATTGACCTTTTTCGAGCCGAAATAAAGTATCAAAATCACCGCACCGTACGTCACCGCGTATGTAGCCGGATTTAAAAGAGCGGAGAGCCTGCCTACTCTCACGGAAATTTTTGAAAGCAAGGTTGCCTCTTTGTCGAGCGTTTCCCTTTGAGCCTTTTGCTTTGAAAACGCACGGATAACTCGGTTGCCCTCGAGGTTTTCTCTCGACAAAAGCGAAATTTTATCGAGCTTTGCCTGAACCGCTTTATAAAACGGCAGGGATTTCGACATCACGATGTAGAGAATAAGTGCTATAATAAGCGACGCTGAAAAGAAAATCAGAGATAATTCTAAATTTATAAAGCACGCCATAACAAGAGCACCGATTATAAGAAAAGGTGCTCTTAAAAGCAGTCGCATTGTCATTGCGATATTCGCCTGAACGGCGTTTATGTCGCTTGTCATTCGGGTAATTAAAGACGGCGTTGTAAGCTCGTCAATTTCCTTGTGCGACAATTTTCCGATATGTTTAAATAACGCGTCACGGATTTTTGTACCCGCCCCTTGAGAGGTGTACGACGCCATATACTGGCACACGAGTGCAGAACTTAAACCGACTACAGCCAGCAAAACAAGCACACCGCCCATTTTGAGAATATAATAGGTATCATTTTTTATTATTCCGTTGTCGATAATTTGTGCCATAACAAGCGGAACAAAAAGCTCCAAAATTGCCTCAAAAAGTTTGCACAGAGGCCCTACAATAAGTTGGAGCTTATAGTCCTTTAAAAATCTTCTGAGCTTAAACATAGTCAAATCCTTAATCTTAATACGCTTATTATAGACTAAGTTAAAATTTTTGGCAACTTATTTCTCTTTGGATTTGCAAAGAAGTCCCGCTATAACGGAAAAGACAATCGCAACGCAGATTCCGCCCGCCGCAGCGGTTAACGGTCCCGTAATAATTCCGATAGCTCCGTCGGCTTTAACAGCCTTTTCGACACCTTCTGCCATAAGAAAACCAAAGCCCGAAATCGGAACAGACGCACCCTGACCTGCAAAATCAACAAGCGGTTTATAAAGTCCTAACGCTGTCAGAATAACGCCCGCAACAACAAACCCCGTCAGAATTCTTGCAGGAGTTAAGGCGGTTTTGTCAATGAGAATTTGCCCGATAACGCAGATTAATCCGCCTACAAGAAACGCGTTTACATAATCCATAAATTACTTTCCTTTCATAATGAATGTGACAGTTTTTTGAAAAATTGTGAAATACTTCTGATTTTTTAATATATTTTCCCCATAAGCCTGATTTTTATGCTATACTATAATAAATTAATATGCATAATATGCAAAAATTTTGCAGAATAAGGAGTGATAGCTGTGGTTGAGGTAAAAAATCTTACTAAACGCTACGGAAATATGACCGTTGTCGATAACATAAGCTTCACTGCCCATAGCGGAGAAGTCCTCGGATTTCTCGGTCCAAACGGTGCGGGCAAAAGTACGACAATGAATATGATTACGGGTTACATCTCCTCCTCGAGCGGTACTGTTACCGTTAACGGAGCTGAGGTTCTCGACAACCCGAAAAAGGTAAAGAGCAATATCGGCTATTTGCCTGAAATTCCTCCGCTGTATGTCGATATGACGGTGCGAAAATACTTAGAGTTTATGTTTGACCTTAAAAAAGTTAAGCTTCCTAAAAAAGAGCATATCGAAGAAGTTATGCGACTTGTAAAAATTACGGACGTTTCCGAGCGTATTATCAAACATCTTTCAAAGGGTTACCGCCAAAGAGTTGGCTTTGCTCAGGCACTGCTCGGAAATCCGCCCGTTCTTATTCTGGACGAGCCGACGGTAGGACTTGACCCGCAGCAGATTATCGAAATCAGAAACCTTATAAAAAGCCTCGGAAAAAAGCACACGGTTATCTTCTCCTCTCACGTTCTTTCCGAAATTTCCGCAACCTGCGACAGAATTATCGTTATTTCCAACGGAAAAATTGTTGCGGACGAAAAAACCGAAAATTTAAGTACATCAATCTCAGGCGACCAAAAGCTAAAGCTCGATATCGAGGGTGCGTCGGGAACGGTGCTTTCCGCTTTAAAGGTTATTCCGGGCGTACTGAAAATCCGCAAACAACGTGATATAAGCGAAAAGGTTGCTCGTTATCTCGTTGAATATCAAAACGGCGTGGATATCAGAAGAGATGTTTTTAAGGCAATCGCTTCGGCAAACTGCGTTATCCTCGATATGCAAAACGGAAACGAAACTCTTGAGGACAGCTTCCTAAAGCTTGTCAGCGAGGACCAGACTAAGGATTATACGGGAGGTGTAAGATAATGGGTGCAATATTAAAAAGAGAGCTTAGCTCCTATTTTAACTCGGCAATTGCATACATAGTTATGGCGATGTTCTTCGGATTTTCAGGCTACTTCTTTGTAGGCACCTGTTTTATGATGAACACCTCATCCCTAAGCTACACCTTCAGCAATATTTTTGTAATCGTAGTTTTCTTAACTCCGATTATCGCGATGAAAACCTTCAGCGAAGAAAAACGCCAACGCACAGACCAGGCACTCTTTACCTCTCCCGCAAGCCTGTTTGAAATTGTGTTGGGAAAATTTTTGGGTGCGTTTATCCTCTATGCAATCTGCTGTATGATTTTCTTTGTGTTCGGCATTGTAATTCAAATGTTCACAGCGGCTGACTGGGCAGTAATAATCTGCACAACAATCGGCATTCTGTTAGTCGGCTCGGCACTTATCGCGATTGATATTTTCATCAGTGCACTCACCGAAAGTCAGGTTATTGCGGCGGTTATCGGAATGGCAGTAGGACTTTTAACCTATATGATGAGCACGATCATCTCTATGATAGGCGATATTGAATGGCTCTCGGGTGCGTTAACCGCAATTTCTTTTACAAATTACTACCAAAACTTTACATACGGAATTCTCGACCTCACGGCTATCGTATTCTTCCTGAGTGTAATTGCACTTTTCCTGTTCTTTACAGCTCGTGTGTTCGAAAGAAAACGCTGGAGCTAAGGAGGTACAAAAATGAGTGAAAAAGAAATTATTGAAATGAATACCCCTGAAACTCCCGAAGTTAAAAAACCTAAAAAAGAAAGAAAAAACAAAGGAAAGCTAAAGTCTATTTTAAAGTCCAG
>JAFLSL010000182.1 GCA_022510985.1 Ruminococcus sp.
TGTTTCATTACGTTTTCCGGTGTAAGCTCAAGCTCTTTTTCGTAGCAGAAAATTGTTTTATGCTCCGCACCGTGATATTGGAAAACACGTTTCATATCAGGAGTCATAGAAACGAGTAAAATATAGGATACAAAAATTGCGATTTTTAAAAGTCCTTCTATAATCGACTGCCAGAACGCTATACCTTCCGTACCGCTGTTGAGCGACGGAAAAGCAAAACCTAAAAGTCCGAAAATCCAAGTCGGCAGGAAGAAGAATAAAAGCACCGCCAGTGCAACGCCGATAAGGCTCGAGAATACCATAAGAACCTTCATAAACTTATCGCCGAATTTCTCATCAATCCATTTCTCAAATTTACCGGGTTCTTCCTCTTCGATTTCGCCTGCCTCAAGTGCCTTGTTAGCAGAGAGCATAAGACATTTGTAGCTTAAACGCATTGAATCTATCATACCGGAAACGCCTCTGATAAAGGGCAGTCTCCAAAACTTATTTGACGCACTTAAAAACTTTATTTTGACGTCCTCGGTGTATATTTCATTTTCGCCCGTACGAACAGCAACCGTGCTTTTCTTCGGACCTCTCATCATAATTCCCTCAATCAATGCACTACCGCCGATTGAAGTAATTTTCTTAGTTTCGGTTTTCTTACTCATAAAATACCTTTCTATCTATATAACTTCTGTCTATATAAAATCAACTCTCGTTAAGTACGGGTAATGTAACTGTTACCGTAGTTCCGATACCTACGCCGGATTCAATATCAAGCTTGCCCTTGTGCAATTGGATAATCTCGTCTGCAACCGCAAGTCCGATTCCGGAGCCGTTGACCTTTTGATTTGCCTTATAGAATTTTTCCTTAACCTTAGGAAGATCCTCGGCTGAAATTCCGCAACCCGTATCGGTGATTGTGATGATAATGTTATCAGGATCTGCTTTTTTATCGTATTTAATCTCGATAGCGACAACGCCGTCCTCGGGAGTGTATTTAAGGGCGTTATCAATAACATTTATGAATACCTGCTTAAGGCGGTTTCTGTCGCCATATACAGGCGGAAAAATTTCGACAGGCTCGTCGTAAATAAGGTGCTTACCCTCATTTACGGCTCTGTCCTTGAGCATATAAATTACCTCGTCAATCTCGGCGAGAATATCGAGTTTTTCGTTGATAAGAACCATTCTTCCGGTCTGAATTCGCGAGAAGTCCAGAAGCTCCTCGACAATTCCGGTAAGACGACCGCTTTCCTTTATAATTACGTCCATACCCTTGTCGAAGGTTCTTCTGTCAAGTTTCTTTCTGCCGGAAAGCTGCATAGTTTCCGCCCAGCCCTTAATCGCGGTGAGAGGAGTTCTCAGCTCGTGGGAAACTCGCGAGATGAAGTCGTTTTTCATCTGCTCCGTAGCCTCCAAATCCTTCGCCATATCGGTAATGGCGTCGAAGAGATCTCCTATTTCATCGTTGTAGCGTTTTTCGATTTTTGTGCTGAAATCTCCGTGAGCGATTTTGTGGGCAGTTTCGCTAAGCTCGCGTACAGGCATTAAAATTGAACGGATAAAATACGAACCCGAAAGAATTATTATAAAAAGTATTACAAGTCCCGCAAAAATAATAATTGAGGAAATTATAATTATGCGGTTTGTGACGTCTGTGGTTGAAACGACATATCGAATAGCACCGACAGCATAGCCGTTGCGGTTGGTGATTATTCGGGTATAGCTTGTAATTTGCTCTCCCGAAAGCGAAGTTCCGCTCTCAAACGCATAGCCGTCCTTGCTGTTTTTAGCCTTTTCAAAGTCCTGAATATCCTCGTCCTCGTCGTAGGAAAAACCCGTTGAAGTAAGTACAATTCTTCCTGTTGAGTTAACTACCATAACCTCCATTTGCTCTTTATGCTGAAAATTTTCAACATAATTTCTGGCACCCGAGGTAAAGGCTGTAGAGTTGTCCGCCTCGTAGTTTTCAAAAACAGTTGAAAGCTCTTGACCTACGGTGGTTAATGTTCGTTCAACCTCGTTGTTAAAAAGGTAGACAGTTCCGTAAATAAGACCTGTAACAATGAGAATTATTATCAGAACTGTAAGCAGCATAGTGCTGAATATCCATCGTCTGGTAATACCCTTAAACAAATCCCTTCTGCCTCCTTTTTAATCCTTGATATGTAATCAGTTAGTATCCCACTTATAGCCTAAGCCCCAAACAGTAACGATATATTTCGGGTTAGACGGCTCGTCTTCAACCTTCATTCTGAGTCTGCGGATATTTACGTCTACGATTTTTTCCTCGCCAACGTATGCGTCGCCCCAAACATGACTGAGAATATCGGTACGGTCAAGAGTTTCTCCCGGATTGGAGAAGAAATATTCCATAATTTGGAACTCAACCTGAGTAAGCTCAATAACCTCGCCGTTTTTGAGCAGGGCACGGTTCCTTAAATTAAGTGTAAAGTCGCCCGAATGAAGCTCCTCTTTAAAGTTACTCTCAGCGTTAGCCTGAGCGAGCGAAACTCTTCTGTGCAGAGAATCTACTCTTGCTAAAAGCTCCGAGGGAGAAAACGGCTTTGTAACATAGTCGTCAGCTCCCAGCATTAGTCCCGTAACCTTATCCATTTCCTGTGTTTTTGCTGAAAGCATAATGATTCCGAGACCGCCGTTTTTGTTTCTAAGCTCCTTACAAACCTGGAAACCGTCGATTCCCGGGAGCATTACATCCAAAATAGCAACGTCAAAATCGCCGCCGTTTTCGTCGTAACGCTTTAAAGCTGCCTCGCCGCTGTCAGCCTCGACAACCTCGTATCCGGCACGTTGCAGGTTAATTACGACAAAGTCGCGGATAGCGGATTCATCCTCGCAAACAAGTACCTTTTTCATTTTAAAAACCTCCGTTAATTATAAACTTCTATATTGTTATGCACTGACGTCATTGAGTGCAAAGTTTTCTTTAATCATATTTTCATCGATATAAGTAGGCGGATTATGCTCAATTTTAAAGGTGTATATATACTGGTTATAGCTTTCGAGCGTAGAGAAACCGCTCATATCATCTGTTGAAGCCCCAACATCAAAAACCTTAAACGTGGCTATAAGCTTTCCTGCGGAATTTGAATTTTTAGCGTAAATTTTCAGCGTTCTCATATCATCGCAGAGAGTGGCTACCGTATTATCGGAAAAATCTCCGGTCAGTTTATAGTGATAGCAAAACTC
>JAFLSL010000183.1 GCA_022510985.1 Ruminococcus sp.
CGATGCTGTTAGAAAAGCGAATGAGACTTATGACGATGCATTACAGGCTATGACTGCATCGTCAGGTAATAAAGATATAATAATAAAGGCGTACCAGCTTCGTCAAAACGGTGATGTTGCAGATCTGGGTGTGGTTGAGGCTGCAAAGCGTGAATATGATACCTCTTATACTATTGAGGCCGAAACTTCGGGACCGATTGTCTTTGCTGCTACACCGAACTTATATGCAACCGATTCTCCGGAAGGCGTTAACTTCACAGTTGAATATTATGCCTATATTGATGATTTTGACTATTATACTTATACAAAAGATAAAGGAATAAACTCAGGGGATATAAATACAAAAGATGGCAAAAAAGTTTTGGAGGCATTTGATACCTCAAAACGTAGTGATGATAACAACGAGAAAACTCTGCCTAAAAACGGAAAAAATAACCATAGAATTGCCTATTATTTAGAGGAAACTTCCATTACCCCCACATTTAAGCATAATACAAATTATTATAAGGCTAAAACAAACGAAAAATTGCATCCAATTTATTTGGGTCAGAGCTACAATGTAGCAAATTATTCAAGATCCGGTGATGTAAACATTCTCGCAAACTCTACATCATATTATCCGACTGAAATTCAGGTTTATGATGGCGATACACCAAGAGGAAGTTATAATATCGCAGATAAAAACAAAACTTTTGCACAGTTGGTTGAAAATATGGCTTTTGAAGAAATAAAAGCTCTTTCTAATGGATTTAGATTTACAACCGACAAAACAAAGGATGGTGAATTTGTTTCCGGCAACTCAGGTCCTAAGTATATCTATGTAACAAACAATACTAAAATAAAATTCATATTTGATGAAATTCAACAGGATACAGCAAAAATGAGTTCCACCTTATATGATTACGACATTACAGACGGCGGTGTTTATACTAACACATCCGGTACAGTTGCAAATAAAAGCACATGGTATAGTGGTTATTCAAGATATATTTATACAAACAGAAAGGGTATTAACAGCGTAAAGAATTATGATGCAACCGGTAGTTCTAGGACTAACTTCGGCTTTGGTACCGGTAATGTTGCATCCGGTCTTTCAGGGGAGATATGGAACAACTATACAATTAACGCATATAACCGCGACGGTTATAACAATAGAGGTTGTACTTTTGGTCTTATCACAGGATTTGACAGCAATCTAAATCCCATATTTGCTGATGGAATTTCTGCTCCTACGCTCTTTGGACAAAGCAATGTATCAGGTAAAACAATTTATAATGATGTTGACTTAAATTTTGATAAAAGCGGCGACTGTTATACACTTTCTTCCGTAAGCTCAGATACATACTCCAAAATTTCCGCAGACAATCTTCAGTATTTTGCTGAGCCGAAAAACGGAGGAGGAACAATTCTTACCAATAATTTCTTCCCACTTGATAATATGGTTGATAACAATGACAGCCACGATGTTCTGTTTGGTGACAACACTAAAGGAGGAAGAAATATTTACGGAGCCGGCTACTCTAATGTTCCGCCGAGTGATGACTTTTCCGATCATAACTCATACTTCGGTATGGCTTACCAGATTAAATTCACATTGGCTGATAACTACACGGGACCTCTTAACTATCTGTTCTACGGCGATGACGATATGTGGGTATTCCTGGATGACCAGCTTATCTGCGACATCGGCGGTATTCATTCCTCAGTTGGTGAATACGTTGATCTTTGGGAGTATTTAGGCGGTGTGCCTACAGGCACCCGTGATACTATAAGTACCAAATCTACGACTCATACACTCACTTTCTTCTACACAGAGCGTGGTGCTTCCGGTTCCTGTTGTTATATGAGATACACATTACCATCTGTAATGTCAGTATCTACTGAAAAATCAGACAACAGCACTCTCAAGATTGAAAAGGTTGTTGAAGATACCGGTGCAAAGATTATTGAAGAGAAAAACAGCCAAAAATACACATTAAACTATGGCACAAACGGCAACGGTAATGGTATAATTACTGCTGAAAATAAAGTTGATGAAGAGTATGTTTCCGTAAATACAGGAAGTATTGTGAAGAAGGAATCAACTCTTAGGTTTACTATTTCGCCTGACGACGAGTCTGAATTCACAAAGCTTACAAAGAACGGTAAAACAGTATCTTTAAAAGATAACAGTGACCTCGTTAAAAATATTAACGGTACATATACCTACAAAACCACCGCTACAGGCGATAATAACGAAACTAATATTGTAGCTACATTTACATCCAAAAACGCAACTAAGCACACTGTTACATACGGTGTTGACGCTACTAACAGCAAAGGTGCAAACGGTACGATTACCGCAACAGTTGACAGTACACCTGTTGAATCAGAAGACAATGTAATAGAAAATAAGACGATAGTATTTACCGTTACTCCGAATGCGACATCTGAAGTTAAAGAAATCAAGGTTAATAACAATACAATTTCTTTGACAGATGATAAAGCTGTTTCGAAGGACGAAAACGGAGTTTATACGTACACCACAACAGTTACAGAAAATATAGACTTTAAGGTTGTATTTACAAAGGCAGAGCCTGAGGATGTTGATCCGAGTCAGCTTCTCACAAAAAATATTTACCTTAATGTCAGAAATATAAATAACGATACTCCTGAATATTATGCATGGGTATGGGGATATGACGATACAGGTAAATTTGCTCCTCATTTCCAGAAAATGGAGCTTGCTTCTAATTATACCGATGAATACTTAAACAATAAGAATATTTATGTTCTGAAACTGAATTATGTAAAGGGACAAAGAGTTCCGTCAAACTTCCTGTTTACAAGAGTAAATCCTGAAAAAGCAGATGTGATAGATACCTTAATTGCAGACCCTGAACAGGATGTTCTTGAAGGTTGGGACGACGGTAACTATGACAATGAAGTAATCTGGAGCAAAACTGAGGATTATACAAACTTTACCGATTACAACGGAATAGGCTCACAGCCAAACTATTTCGAAACACAGTTCCGCGATTATACAAACCAACCGCAGCAGCTCTTTATGGACTGGAAATATCAGGGCAATATTTCTGACAAGAGTGTGTATTTTAACGAAGCAAAAAGATATTACTTTGATATCAGTCAGATAAAAGAAGATGGTAAGCGTTACTTTGCCTATGTCTGGTCAGATGAGCATAGCAATAGCGGTAG
>JAFLSL010000184.1 GCA_022510985.1 Ruminococcus sp.
TGAAGAAGAAATTGAATATAAAACGGGTATTAACGACAAGGATTCAGACGGCGACATGCTTTCTGACAATGAAGAAATAAATCAGTACAAAACTGACCCGTTAAAAATTGATACTGACGGTGATCTTTTAAGTGACGGCGAAGAAGTCATACTGGGTTTAAATCCTTTAAGAAAAAAGACTGATGGAAAAACTTTAGATTCCAAGAGATTATTTAAGCAATCCTTGTCAGCAAGTCGGATTGAAAGCAAGCTTATTAAAAAATCATCGCCTGCTATTCCTTCCTTAACAGGAACAGTTAGCGGATTGATTGACAAGCATATCTCTATTGTATCCGTTGATGTTTATGCACTTAAAGACAATACAGCGGTTGTAGGTGTTCCTGTTTATGTGAAATCCGATTACGGAAAAGATTGTAAACTGAAGTTAAAATTTGATTGTTCAAATTCAGGCTATGATGCCAAGGTGCTTACAATTTCAAAGTATGACAATGGAAAAATTAAACACTGTAAAACAAAACAGGCTGATGGAATTCTTTCTACCACGGTAACAGAAGGAATATATTATGTTACCAATATTAATATTCAGCTTGAAAACCTTGGAATAAATATTGCTGATGGTCTTAAAGGTGAGGCACTTAAAAAATATAACAAAAGTAAAAATCTTGCGTCAGTTGGTTCAGGAAATGACATCACAAACGGAAGTGCGGACATTGTGTTTGTAGTTGATACAACCGGTTCAATGGATAAGATATTAAGTGTTGTATCAAATAAATTCGATGATCTTGTAGACTCTTTAGGAGGAAATGCCGTAAATAAACGCTTTGCTATTCTTAAATTCAAAGATGCAGAATTTAATGAAAAGCCTGAATTGATTAAAAACGGCGACAGTAACTGGTTTACTACCCAGGAAAGCATAAAAAATGCCTTCAAGACCATAAAAGTCAGTGGAGGTGTAGATGCGGGCGAAACTGTTATTGACTCACTGCAAAAAGCCCAGTTACTGGATTTCAGAGGTTCAGCAAATAAAAGGATTATACTTATAACAGATTCATACTATAAGGGTTCTGCTGATTCAATGCATAGTCTTGCTGAAAATCTTGCAGATTCCGGTATTACTACTTCAATTATAACTGATAAAAATTACGCTGATGATTATAAAGATCTTGCCGATACCACATTGGGTACAGTTACGATAATAACAGCGGACGATTACAATAATACATTTGAAAACATTGATGAAAAACCTGCCGGTGATGTAGAAGCAACAGAAAGTACTTCACCGACACAAAGCACAACATCACCTCAGCAACCTTCAGAGACAACTCAACCTACAACTCCGAGTGCTTCAGAGCCTACGGAAAAAAAGGAATACTGGGTTGTGTTAAGTGATTATCAGTGTGTTAAGCTTAATGGTCCGGTATCAATGTTAAGTATTGTGGATACAGATGGTGACGGATTAAAAGATTTTGAGGAACTTGGAGGCAACAACGCAAGGACAACTGTAGTACTCAGAGACTACATAAAGCAAATTCTTGCTGCCAATGGCTTACCTGAATCCGAATACAGCGGAAAATCATCAATATATGTCTATAATTACATATCTAACCCTGTATTACCTGACACTGATTTTGATGGCTTAAACGATAATATTGACGATGCAAAAAAGAATAACTACTTTACCGGTAAACTTGCCACCGAATATGCTAAGACAAGTGGGGGAAACAGTGTAGAGTTCAATATGGATTACAGATGGTTCTTTAATAGCAGCAAATCCTATAACAATGAGCTCAGCAAAATGTCACTGTTGTATGCATCAGCCGTTTATCATGAAAATAGTCTTAAGGTTGTAAATTCCAACAACTCAACTGTTACTAACGGAACTACAATAAAAGAACTTATGGGATCTTTTGGCTTGTCAAATGCTCACAATTATTATCTTGGACCCAAAAACTCTATTGATGATATAACAGAGAGAAATATGTACGATAACCCTGAGAATGGGTACAATCCTGTAAATGACGAACATATGTCAGAGGTTGCTCTTGGACACCGTACAGTAACATATAATGGTAAAACTAAAACGATTCTTGCGGTTACGGTACGTGGAACAAACGGAACACTCAGCGAGTGGCAGAGTAACTTTGATGTAGGTGACTATAATAGCAACAATTCTGATTGGAAGAACAAAAACCACCATAAAGGGTTTGATATTGCAGCAAATAGAATAATGAAAATTATTTCTGCATATTGTACTGCTTATAACGTGGATTCTTCAAATATCTGTTATTGGATAACAGGACACTCCCGTGGTGCCGGTATTTCAAACCTCCTGGGTGCATATTATGCCGATAAGGGTGCCGAGACGTTTACATATACTTTTGCTGCACCCGCTGCCCTCAGGGATCTAAGTAAAGCTACCGCCAAAAGAACAATATATAATTCGATATTCAATGTAGTAAATAAGGACGATTTTGTTCCTTGCTTACCAATGGAAAGATGGTACTACACCCTTTACGGAAAAACGTCAAAGGTTAGTTTAGCAGAAAATTCAGCCTACGAGAGTCAATGGGAAAAAATGTCGGGCATTTTCGATTACAATCCACCAAGTCAGAAGACATTAGATGGTGTGTGTGATGCTTTAGCTGAAATTATAATAAACGAAAATGCTAATTCGTATAATAAGTCAAGTTCTGTCGATGCACGATATGCCTGCTATAATATGAGCTGTGCTGAAAGCCACACTCATAGTAATGATTTATTATCCTCAAATGGTTGGGCAAGTAAAGGCTCCGGTGACGGTTCCTGGGACAAAATTACTATTACAAATCGCGGAGTTTCCGCTTCAAGCAGAGCAGGGGCTCTTGAAAAAATTCCTGTGAACGCTCGTCCGTATTGCGGAATAAATTATGTTTCAAAATTGCTTGCAAGTTATTCATTTGAAAATTGTCAAACGCCCGCATACTTTATGCAGATTTTAGCTGCAATGATGGGTGGGGAAATTTCAGCCTATCGTTTTGCAGTTGAGCTTGATATCGCAGATAGATATGAAACCGCAAAAACACAGATTGTGTATGGAGCAATAGCAGGAATTACACATCCACATTATACGGAATCCTATTATGTATTAGCGGATAATATTAAAGCAGAAACATTTAGTTAAGATAAATTCAATTGATGGAGGACA